>NZ_JBFLAB010000003.1:0-152055 GCF_040742695.1 Microbulbifer discodermiae
GAAATGAAGTAGAGCGTCTGTTTCGCCGCTTGAAAGGTTTCCGAAGAATATTTAGTCGATTTGATAAGTTGGATGTCGTTTTTAAGTTCTTCATCAACTTTTCATTGATCGCTGACCGGCTAATTAGTGTTAACAGGCCCTAAGGAGTTAAATGAACTTGCAGCGGCTGCGGATAGTGGCGATGCAGTGGCCCAATATATCTATGGTTCTCGTCTTAACACCTTCCGATATTTTAAACGTTACTTGGAAAAAGTTGATCTGCAGTATAAAACTGCTAACGCTTGGTTCACTAAGTCTGCCAAAAGTGGCCTTCCCAATGCCCAGTATGAAATTGGCCGCAATATGCTTGCAGGTAGAGGGTGTGAGGTAGATGTTGTTAACGGCTATAAATGGATTAATGCGGCGGCTATCGGTGGTTACTCGCCAGCGCAAAATACTCTGGCCCAGTCTGCACTTTCTGAGCAGGATAATTTGCCTGCAAAGTCACGCGCTGCCATTGCTTGGCTGAGGAATTCTGTGCAGTCCAATAACTTTACAGCAAGGTTATTGTTGGCCTGGGAACTCTCAACTTCCAATTTCAGTGAACTCAGAAATGGAGAGGAGGCCCTGAGGTTGCTTGAATCCAAGGCCGATAATTATTTTGATGAAGTGAGAATCATGGAAACCAGGGCGGCGGCTTACGCGGAATCTGGTAACTTTAAAGCGGCCATCAAATGGCAGAAGAAAGCACAAAAACTTGCCAGCAGTCTCGGTTGGAGTATTCCGCTGATATCGGAACGCCTGGACGGATATCGCCAGAATGTGCCCTTTAGGGGATCCTACTATTGAATTCCAAAAATTGATTGAACAGGCATTCAGGGCGCCTGGAGTGTTCAAGATTTCCCCGAGAGTGCCATTGAAATCCGGCAACTCGATAAGTTGCCGGATGAAGGTAATACAAGGATGTACTACCGCCGGGCGGAAGTCTGTGCAAACCCCTGAAAAGCCAGCTATTGCACCTAATTGCGCAGCTTCTCAAGGGCGATAATCCAATCGATGAGGGATCGTCAATTGGATTACCGGGTTGATGCTGTTGGCGACCTCCCCCAGTGGGGTCAGTTGTCCTGCAGAAAACGGGCGATGGTGCGCACGCCCTGCCCCTTGGCGCCCTGGGCCCAGAGATCGGTGGCGCTGGGCTGATAGGAGCCGGACAGATCCAGGTGCGCCCAGCCCCGGCCCTGGTCGCGCACAAACCGCACCAGGAAGGCCGCTGCAGTGGTGGCTCCCGGGCTGCCCGGGGCACCCACATTGGCGATGTCCGCAAAGCCCGAAGGGATCTGCTCCAGGTGGAATTTTTCCAGGGGCAGGCGCCAGGTTTTTTCATGTTCACGGGTGGCGGCATTCAGTATCCGCCGGGCTGAGTCGTCCTCCAAGCTCAGCACGCAATTGTAATCCCGCCCCACGGCGATTTTGGCGGCGCCGGTAAGGGTGGCGGCGTCGAGAATCCAGCGCGGCTCCTCCGCCGAGGCGGCGATCAGGCCGTCCGCCAGCACCAGCCGGCCCTCCGCGTCGGTATTGAGTACTTCTGCGGTTACGCCATTCTTGTAGCGGATGATGTCCCCCAGCTTGAAGGCGTGGCCGGAAACCAGATTTTCCGCGCAGCACAGGTACAGCTTCACCCGCTTGCGGAGCCCGCGGGCTATGGCGAGCGCAAGGCCCCCGCTGACCATGGCGGCGCCACCCATATCGGATTTCATGGTGGCCATATTGTCCGAAGGCTTGATGCTGTAGCCGCCGGAGTCGAAGGTGATGCCTTTGCCCACCAGGCAGAAGTCCACCGGTGCACTGTCGTCGCCCCTGGGGTTGTAATCCAGTTGCAACATGGCCGGCTCGCGTTCACTGCCGCGCCCCACCTGGTAAATGCCGGCGAAGCCCTGCTGCTGCAGCTCCTCGCCGGCAATGATTTGATAGCGCACCTGGTCCGGGGCCAGCTTGTGCAGCATTGACGCGGCGCTCTCGGCCAGAACCCGCGGTGACACTTCCTCGGGGGAACCGTTGGTGATTTCGCGCACCCAGCGCAGGGTCTGCTCCCGCGCCTGCAGTTCCTCCAGCTGGGCCCTGTCCCCGCTTCCCCATTCCAGCTGGTTGTCGCGCCTGGGATTGTAGTAACCACACCAGAATGCCCAGCGGCTCTCCATATCCCAGCCGTCCCCACTCAAACTGACCGCCGGCACGCCCATGCCGTCGAGGCGGCGCGCTGCGCGCTGCGCCGCGACCGAAGCGCCGCCGGTCGCTTCGCTGGCGTGCACAGTGGCGCCCTGGGCGGAAAAACTCAGCAGCGCGTTTTGGCCCCAAATCTCCGCCGCCGGGGTTTGTACCAGTTGAACCTGCATAGTGTCGGTCATAGGGTTTCCTGTTGTCGGTCAGTTGTCGGTCAGTTGTCGGTCAGTTGTCGGGCGGTGAAATTAACCCAAAGTGGTGTATCCCGTCCAAGCTTCCGGCTGTGGAGGAAGCAGTTGGCCGGCCACTATTTGGGGTGGGCTATATCGCTGTGATTGACCAGCTCCCAGGGCAGGCCCCGGTTGCGGTAGATTCTTTTGTTTTTGTTGGGGTAGTCGGCCACGTCGTGATCCAGGCGCTGGCCCACCACGATACACCGCAGAAGTTCTCTGCCCGTATTGCGCATGGTGTGGGGCGGACCGCCTGCGGGATAGCCGATAAAGTCCCCGGCGGTCACTGTGTGGATCTCCTCGCCGATCTGGACTTCGGCTTCTCCCTGAAGAATGTATACGCATTCATCTTCAAACTGGTGGCAGTGATATTCGGTGGATTCCCGTCCCGGTTCCAGTTCGATGATATGGAACCCAACACCGGATATTCCGGTGAGATCGCCCAGGGATTTATTGCGACGCACGGCGTTGGGGTTGAGAAAGTGCACCTTGTGCTCGCCTTCCATTGCCACAATCTGCGCTTTTTTCAGGATATATTCACTCATGTTCCCCGCTCCGTTGTCGCTTATATTGTCGACGGATCTGCCGCTGCCTCTGTGGCCCCCGCCTGTGGGCGCCGGTAGAGCATCAGCAGGGCGAGGACAAAACCCGCCAGCAGGCCGCCGGCGTGTGCCCAGTAGGCGACGCCGGCGTCGCCATAGAAATAGCCGAACAGTTCCTTGGCCAGCCACAGTGGCAGTATCAGCAGCGCGGGCGCGCTGAATTTCCCCAGCAAAGAGCCGCTCCTGCCCAATGCGTGCAGCCGGGCCAAGCCGTAAATGGCTACGCATGCGCCCATGACTGCGGAAACGGCTCCGGATGCGCCGACCATCGGCATGGGACTGCCGGCGTCGGCCACCAGATGCAGGCCGGCAGCGGCGAGACCGCCGAACAGATACAGGGCCAGAAACCTCAGGTGTCCGAGGGCCAGTTCCACCGACAGGCCAAACAAAAGCAGGAAGATCATATTGCCGATCAGGTGATCCCAGCTCCCGTGTAGGAACATATGCGCGAGCCAGGGGGAAATTCCGGGATCGGACGGCACCAGCCCGAGGGCAAAGCTGCTGAGCCTGTCGCGCAGGGTGGCGAATTCACGCCGGGCGCCCAGCCACTCCGCCTCTCCCTCGGCCTGTAACTGGGGCAGCAGCCAGCGGTGGAATTCCCGATTGGCCATCAACTCGCGGTAGACGAAGTCCTGCCCCTGGGCGTCCAGCTGAGAGCGCCACTCGGGGTGCCTCTCGTTGACATAGATCAGAAACCGCTGTTCCTCCAGCAGGGGCAGTTCGCTGGAAAAGTAATAGTCCTCGGCCTTCTGCCAGCGCTTTTCATCACCGCTCTGGTAGAACACGAAAACCAGCAGGTTCAGCGCGATGAGGGCAGCGCATACGAGGGGCAGCCCGGGCCGGCCGGATCTGTAGTGGGCGGGGGTGGTCAGCACAGGCTGCGGTGTCCCGGGGCAGTGAGTGAAAGGTGTGGGCACCAGAATACAGGCCGGGGGCCGGCGAAACAAACCGCCCCCCTGGTGCTGGGGTCTGCCGCGCGGGCGATGGTGATTGCCGGGGATTGGCTATTTCTTTACCTGGCGGGTTACCGACAGGGGCGCGTCCCAGCTGCGCAAGTGGAGATCCCGCTGGGGGAAGGGTACTTCGATGCCGTGCTCGCCGAATGCCCGCAGCAGTTCCAGGTTGTAGAGCGCATGCGGGTCACCCAGGGGGGATACCATGTTGCTGTTAATCCATACCACCAGCTTGAAGTTGAGGGCGCTATCGCCAAACTCCATCAGCCAGACTTCGGTTTTGCGACGCCAGTCAGTGTGGGTGATGGGCACCCGCTCAGCGGCCTGAATGGCGGCTTCCCGCACCAGGTCGGGGTCGGAACTATAGCCGACCCCGAAGGGCACATGGATGCGCCGCACCGGGTCATCCAGGGTGTGGTTAATGACCTGATTGGCCACCAGCTCTGAGTTGGGCACCAGAATGTCGATGTTGTCGCGGGTGGTGATGCGGGTCGAGCGGACATTGATGTCGCGGATGCGGCCGAAGACTCCCGATTCCAGTTCCACCAGATCCCCTACCCGCAGGGGTTGTTCAAACAGCAGGATCAGCCCGGAAATAAAATTGGAAAAAATCGACTGCAGGCCGAAGCCGATACCCACAGACAGTGCGCCTGCCACCAGCGCCAGCTTGGAGGTGTCCAGCCCCAACATGATAAGCGCGACCAGTAGCGCTATGGCGATGATGCTGTAGTGGAGTACCCGCCCCAGGTTGTACATGGAGGATTCGGCAGCTTTTTTTCTGCGCACCAGGCGGTTGAGGAAGCGGCGGATCAGGTTGGAAAGCAACCAGGCGGAGATCAGTACAAACAGGATTCTTGCCACCACCCGCAGGGTGATGGGGGTCTGCGAAATGGTAAACAACTGATAGTCTGCCAGAAGGCGCCAGCGCGAGTAGGCGATATTGGAAAAGTATGCGGCCCGTTCCCGAACCGTTGCCCACCACCCTTTGCGCTGTTTGAATACCGTGAGCTGCGCGGTTTGGTACCGCTCCAGATCCTTTACCAGGTCGTCGATACGGGCGATGCCGCCGCTCACCTTTTCAAAATACTCCCACCAGCGACTCATTGCCTGAGGTTCTTCGCTGGTCCAGCTGGCGATCTGGCGCTGGCGCAGGTTCAGCTCGCGCAGGGTTTGGTCCACCACCGTACGGGACGCTGCCACCAGTTCGCGAATTGGCACCAGTGATTGGTCTCCGCCCTCGGGATCCAATGCCGAATTGATGGACAGGAGTATTTCCCGTTTGCGCTTTTCCAGCCGCAGTTCCGTTTCCTGCACTTCCAGCTCCAGCGCCGCCAATTCATTTTCCGCCGCTGCAGCCGAGTCGCTGGATAGGAGTACGGCACTCTGCAACTTGTTGCGCCGCTCCACCAATGTGCCAATTTCCCCATCCTGGGTTTCGATCTCCCTCTCCAGCCGGTCGCCGCTGGCGGCGCTGAAAGTCAGTTCCGCCAGCATGCGCGTCAACTGTACATTGGCCAGTTCGATTTCCTCCTGCCACGCCTCCAGTTGTTGGGTGGTCACGGCAAGGCGCTCGATGGTGTTCAGGTGTTGCATCTCGGCCAGGAAGAGTGTCAGGCCGGCTACCATGGCCGCCCCCTCGTCGTCACCAACTCCGCGAAATACGGTGACCTGTTGGCGTAGCTTGCCCAGCGACTGCTTGGTGGCCTGGTCCAGTTTGCGCGTCTCCAGCTTTACACTGAGTGAGCGTTTGCGTGCCCGCGCCAGAATCGCGTCGGCTTGCGCCCACTGATCCACATTGGGGTTTTGCGGAAATTCGATGCCCGGCAGCAGGGCTATTTGCTGATACTCCTGCGCTTTATCCCAGGTTGTTTGAATGTTGGTAAAGCTGTTGTCGATCTCCTGCGCCAGTTCCTGCAGGGGCGCGGATGGGGGTAACCGCTTACTCCACTCGCGCCAGCCCTCCTCTAGTGCTTCGAGCCACTGCTGCCGCTCCTGCAGAGACAGTTCCGGCCACTGGGTCCACCAGTCGGCGGTGGGCGCGCTGAAGTCGGGCACCACCGGCTGAAACTGTGCTGGCTTGTCCAGGCCCGGCAGCTGCGCTATGGCGAGGGTGCTGAACAGGGTGAAGGTGAATCCAAGCCACGCAAAAGCGCAGCGACGGAGCAGGCGGCGCCACCGTTGTTCGGAGGAGAGAGAGAAAAGATGGCTGGTGCCCACCATAGCCGGCCTGTTTCCCTGGCACTGTTGAGCCGACATTCGGCATAAATTGCCCCGGCAGTTTTTAGAGTTGCCGGGTTAATGGCTGCAAGGTACAGCCCTGGTAAAAGTGTAGCTGAGGCGTTGGAGCGCCCGCGGCCGCTGTACCCCCCATTCGGGTCTGGGGCGTTGGCGTTAATTGTTGCGGTCGCGACGATACTCGCGCAGACAGCGCCGATAGACCAGGCGGTTGCTTCTGTGCAGATCAAGCCGGCGTCGATCTTCCCGGCCGGCGGAGCGGGTGCGGCGGCCGGCATCGGTGGCGATAAAACGGCAATAGCTTTCTCGATCGACACGGTCTTCCCAGTAGGGTGCCCGCAGGGTTTCGCTGTCCCTATCCCCGGTATCGGAGCGGGTTCTGACGGGAGGGAAGGCGCGCGGATAGACGGTAATTTCCGGGGCCAGTGGATCTCGATAGTAATTGCGCCAGTTATAAGGGGGGCTGGCTACGGTATAGGTTCTGCGGGTGGCGCTGTAGAGAAAGAAGGTCCCGGTACCGGAGAGAAAATAGCGTTTGTCGTCGATGGAAAAGAAGGTGCCCTGGGATGGCAGCCGCGGAACTGTCGCTCCCAGCGGCGCCTCTACGGGCAAAAAGTACCGCTGTTCCTTGCGATAAAAATAGCCGTTGGAAAAATAATAGGTTTGTCCCTGGTGGCTGAGTGTTACCGCGTCACTTGGCAGCGCAGGCACAAGATCCTGTGTCCTACCCTTGTCTGTGTGGAAAACCGCCCCCAGGGCGACGGTGACAACCAATGCAGAGACCAGTCCCATGACAGACAATCCAACAACCAGTGGATTGTCCCAAGTGTAGTCGGTGACCTATAGGCCACCCAGCCACGGGGTCGAACTCGTGCAGTTACAGAGTGGACTGGGATTCGGTATCCGTGGCTTCGCGCCCGGCGATTTCCGGCAATACCTTGACCTTCTGCCCCGGCTGCAACCGCTCGGCACCCCGCACTATGACTTTGTCGCCGGCCAGGATGCCGCCATTGACCCCGATCCAGGCGCCGTCGCCGCTGGCGGTTTGCACCGCCAGTCGTTCGGCAGTGGCGTCGTCGGACACGCGAAACACAAAGGCGCTCCCCTCGCGCAGCACCAGCGCGTCCCGCGGCACCGCTACCCTCTGCTGGCTAGGGGCGACGGGCACCGCCACCTGAACCGGCATACCCACTATCCAGCCGGACTGTTGCGGCAGACTCACCATCAATTTCACGCGGCGTGAATTGTCGTTGGTCACCGGTACTGACTGGCGCACCCGTCCCTGCAAAAGTCCCTGGCCGGGAAGACTGTCGGTGTCCGGCTGCGAAATTGCATCGCTGCGCAAGGTAATTACATCCCCGCTTTGCAGCAGCGGTAGGGAGACGATGGGAATGTCCGCCTCCACCTCCAGCTGTGACATATCCAGCGCCCGCAGCAGCTGTTCGCCGGAACGCACATACTCGCCGGTCTGGCGCTCGCGGCTCACCACCAATGCGTCGAAGGGTGCGCGGATATCGGCCTTGGCCAGCTCATAGGCGATACGGTCGCGCTCAATCCGCGCCGCCTGCAGATCTTCCGCCATGGCCTCGCGTTCCGCCTGCTGTTCATCCAGTGCCGCGCGGGAGGTACTGTTGGTCTCGCTGAGCTTGCGCAGGCGTTCCAATTGGGTATCCAGATAGGTGAGGCGCGCCTGCAGCTGGCGTATGCGGCTCTCGGCACTGCGCAGTTGCAGGTGCCAACGGGTGGCGTCCAGCTGCGCCAGACGGCCCCCCTTTTTGATGATGCTGCCGGGCTCGGCGACAAACTCCAGCGCGCCTTCCAGTTCGGCGGCGATTCTGATGTCCCTGCGACTGACCACCCGGCCCGGCGACCACTGGCTCGGGGCTATGTTTCGCAGCTCGGCGCTGTCCACAGCTACGGCGGCCGGTCCGGGTTGGGCCAGGGCCGGCATAGCTGCACTCGCCAACAGGAGAAGCGCCCAGGCCGGTATAGTCTTTTTCATGGTGTATTCCTTATGGCCGCCCGGCCGCGCCACCCTGCAAACCGCGGCAGGGAGAAACCGTCGGTTTGCAACAGGGCCGGCAGTAGAATCAGGGTGAAGAAGGTGCTGACCGCCATGCCGCCGACGATCACTGCGGCCATGCCGCGGTAAATGACGCTGCCTTCACCCGGTGCGAGCAGTAGTGGCAGCATGCCGAACACACTGGTGAGAGTACTCATAAAGATGGGCCGCAGGCGCAGGCGCAAAGCCTGTTCCACCGCCGCTGTGCGCGTCGCCCCTTCCCGCTCGGCAGTGCGGGTCTGGTGAACCAGCAGTATGGCGTTGTTCACCACGAGTCCAAGCAGAATGACGAAGCCGATCATGGTGAGGAGGTCCAGGGGCTGAAAGCCAATCAGGTTCAACAACCGCAGGGCCAGCACCCCGCCCACAGTCGCCAGTGGCACTGTGAGCAGTACCAGCGCGGCGTCCCGCAGCGAGCGGAACAGTGCGCTCAGTAACAGGAACAGGATAACTAGCGCGAGGATAAAATTTTGTGCCAGGGCGCGCAGTGCCTGGTCCAGGTCGCTGGCATTGCCGCCCACCAGGATGTTGCCGTCGGCGGGCATTGCCGCTTCTATTTGGGGCAATATCTCGGTATCGATTTGCGCCCGCACTTCCTCCAGGGAGACGTTGTCTGGCGGCACTATATTCAGCGTGATAGTGCGGCGCCCATCCACCCGGCGCAGACTGCCGGGGCCGACGTTGCGCTCGATGCGGGCCAGCTGGTTGAGGGGCACAACCTCACCGCGAGGGGTTGCCAGTGGCGTATTCTGCAACTGCTCCGGAGTATTCCACTGGCGCGCTTTGAAGATGACGTCGAGACGTTTTTCGCCGTTGAAGTATTCGCCCACATAGAGACCGTTGCCGAGGGCGCGGATCAGCCCACCCAGATCCTGGCGGTTCCAACCCTGCTCGTGCATGGCGCGGTCGTGGGGATGTACCGTGAGTTCTGGCTCCGACAGCGACAGTCCCGGATTCGGCTGCACCGGCACTCCGGGCATCACTTCTTCGATGACCTCGACCCCGCGCGCCGCCGCCTGCATCAGCCCGTCGGCGTCACGGGATTGCAGGTGCAACGTGATCTGGCGGTCGCCGCCGAATTGGCCGAACAGGTTGCCGCGCGCGGCGAAGCCCTGCAGGTCCGGGATATCCACCAGCACTTCTTCGCGCAGAATACGCTCCATTTCCCCGGCCTGGTCCATGTTCTTGACCCGCACGCCCATGGTGCCGCCATTGGGCCAGGCGAGGATATAGTAGTTTTTCAGTGCCGGTTCCCGCTCGCCCCGCATGTAGGGCCCCATGCGGTGGTCCAGCTCGGCGATTATCTCCCGCGAGATGGTGCCGGTGTTGGTGGCGGCGGGAAAATTCAGCCACACGTCCACGGCGTCGCGTTTTACCGGCGGCAGATAGTCGAGCTTGGGCAGCAGCATGTAACTGGCCCCCACCGGCAACAGCAGCAGTGTGCAGATCACACGCCAGCGGCGCCCGGGTGTGCGGGTCAGGCGCATGACTCCCCCGGTGAGTTTTCCCCAGGCGGGCGCCAGGCGATCGCGGCTGGAGAGGTCCGGCAGCCACAACCTGGCGGCTACCGGCACCACCGCCACCGCCACCAGCAGGGAGAATACGACAGCCACAGCGATGGTCAGCGCCAGGTCGCCGAATACCTGTCCCTCCACACTGTCGAGGAAAAATACCGGCAGGAAAATCGCCACAGTGGTGGCGGTGCTGGCCAGCAGTGCACCCCACACCTGACGGGCGCCATCGAGACTGGCGTCTTCCGGCCGGCGGCCGCTCTCGCGCAAGCGCAGGATGTTTTCCAGCACCACTATGGCCGCATCCAGCACCATGCCGGTGGCAAATGCCAGCCCTGCCAGGGAGATGACGTTCAGGCTGCGTCCGGCCGCCGAGAGCACCACGAAAGTGGCGCACAGGGAGATGGGAATGGCCGCCGCGACGATCAGGGTGGCGCGCATGCGGCGCACGAACCACCACAGAATTCCCACCGCCAGCAGGATACCCAGTACCAGGTTGCCACCCAGTAGATTGAGTGCCCGATAGACAAACACCGATGCGTCGAAGGACTGCACCAGAGTCAGTTGTTCCGGCCCCAGTGTCGTCCTGTTCAACGCCTCTACTTCGGCTTTTACCCGCTCCAGGGTGGCGAGCATGTTGGCGTCGTTGGCGCGGTTGATACGCAGGGATACCGCCGGGTTGCCATTTTGCGTGGCGAGACCATTGGCGTCCGAGGGCGCCACGCGAATCTGGGCGATGTCGCCGAGGCGGACCGGGCGGCCGTCGCGCCATTCCAATACCAGCTGCGCCAGGTCATCGGGGTGGTATTCGCCGGCGAAACGCAGTGTGTAGCGGCGCCTCCCGACATCGGTAAACCCGCCGGAAACGTCCCGCGCTGAGGCCAGCTGCTGGGTGACGGCGGGCAGTTGGATGCCCAGTTCGGCGGCCTTCCAGGGATCGAAAACCACCTGCAGCTCCTCGCGGGCGGAGGCGCCGTTCTGCGCTTCGACACTGGCAACTCCAGGCACAGCTTCCAGCGCCGGGCGAATGACATCGTCGATCAGGCCGGTGTAGTCATTCAGGCTGTTTGGGTTGCCCGGCAGTTGTTGCAGAAAGAAATAGGTGAGGGCTGGGGTGCCGCCGCCCCAACCCCCCAGCATCACCCGGGGCGGTTCCGCATCCCGGGGCAGGGGCGGCAGGCTGCCCATGCGGCTGATAACATCGATCAGCACCTTGTCCATGTCGGTGCCCATGGCGAATTCCAGATTCACCCAGGCGCCGCCGCGGCCGGCATTGACCTGCATCTGCTCCAGGCCGGTGAGGCCCTGCAAAACTGATTCGATCGGTTCGACAATTTCCGCTTCGATTTCTTTCGGTGAAGCGGCGCGCCAGCTGGCCTGAATGGTAATGCGCGGGTTGTCGATGTCCGGAAATAACTGGACCGGAAGCTGACTGGCGAGAAAGAGTCCCAGCAGAACCGCCATGACGACCGCAACGGCGGCGGCGGCGGGGTTTTTCAGTGCAGTGGCAGTGAGGGCCATACCCCAATTCCGTATTGGTTTTTATAGTCTGGCAGATTAGCTGTTCGGCCGGTCCGGGCAACAGACTTGCGTTCAGTCGTCGGTTTTTTCGGACCAATTCCGGGATGGGGTTTTGGCGCAGGTTAATGCGGCACAGGGATGCGCCGCCGCTAGCTTTTGGAAGGCAAGCGATTCCGTTTAATTAATCAGAGATTCTTTAGTAGTTACAGGAAGTGCTGCACTTTGTTCTTGTAACTGCGGCTCATTTTCAGGCGCTCACCATTGTTGAGCACCAGATAGTATTCGCCGTTGATATGGGCACAGATTTCCCGCACCCGCTCCAGATTGACGATTGTGGAGCGGTGAATGCGCTGGAAGCTTTTGGGGTCCAGCTGTTGTTCCAGCTCTTTCATGGTGATGCGCATGACGTGTGTTTCGCCCTGCGCATGTACGCACATATAGTCGCCGGCAGCGTCTATCCAGTCGATTTCCCGGGCTGGCACCAGGGTGATTTTACCGGCGTCCTTGATGGCGATTTTTTCCGGGTACTGGCTGCCGCCGAGATCTCCGGCGGCGAGTCGCTGTTCGAGTTCCAGGGGCGATTCGTTGGTCAGGCCGGCCACCGCTTCCAACAGCTGTTCGCGCTGATTGGCGATATCCGCGCTGGCGCGTTTTTCACGCACCCGCTCCAGTGCCGCTGCCAGTCGCTCCTCTTCAATGGGTTTTAGGACATAGTCCACAGCGTTGATCTCAAACGCTTCCACTGCATACTGGTCGTAGGCGGTGACGAACACAATCTGCGGCAGCTGTTCCGGGGGGAGGTCGCGCACCAGTTCGAGACCGCTGATGCCGGGCATCTGAATATCGATAAAGGCCACATCCGGCTGCAGTTCCAGTATCCGCTCGCGCGCTTCGCGCCCGTTGGTGCATTCCGCCACTATGTCCACATCGCGGAGTTTTTCCAGGCGCAAACGCAGACCCCGCCGGGCCAGCGGTTCGTCATCCACAATGACGGCGGAGAGTTTTGTCGTGCTGTCGCTCATGCGCTATTCCTTTTCGAACGGAATTCTGATGTGGACCGCCAGGCCGCCTCCCGGCTGGTTGCGGAAGCGGACTTTCTGTTCCACACCGTAAAGCGAGCGCAGGCGGTCGCAGGTATTGCGTATGCCCACGCCGCGGCCGGAGCCCAGCTGCGCCAGTTCCGCTTCCGCAATCCCGGGGCCATTGTCACTGACCTCCAGTAACAGTTCACCGGCAAAGGTGCGTGCGCCAATGGTAATTTTCCCTCCCATTTCACGCTGAGAAATGCCGTATTTTACCGCGTTTTCCACCAGTGGCTGCAGCAGTAGCCCCGGGACCAGGGCCTGGGGTGAATCCCCTTCCAGGTCGATGTCCACCTGCAAGCGGTCGGCGAAGCGCACTTTCTCGATATCCAGGTACAGCATCAGCGCCTCCACTTCCTTTGCCAGGGTCACCTTCAGCATGGGGTCGTTGTCCAGGGAGTGGCGCAGAAACTGCGACAGGCGTGTGACCATGGTGTTGGCGGTGCGCCCGTCCTGGTCCAGGATCAGGGTCGAAATGGCGTTCAGAGTATTGAACAGGAAGTGAGGATTGAGCTGGTAGCGCAGCATTTTCAGCTGCGCCTGGTGTGCCATGGATTCGGCGCGGAGAGTCCTTTCCTGCTGGGTCAGGGAGGCCTCGTAGTATTTGATTCCATAGTAGAGCGCGCCCCAGGTCAAAAAAATCAGAAACGAGTAGGAGAACCAGTAGATCGCCAGTACTATCGGGTGCTCGTCGCTTTTTATTCCGTAGAGCCACACCGATCCGCCCCACTTGAATGCCGCCCACACCAACGCCGCGGCTATGACCACGCCGAAGGAGCCGAACAAACGCTCCAGAGGTCCTTTGTCCCAGAGCCTGCGAAAGCCGCGACGCATGAGTTCGGACAGGGCGATTCCCGAGGCGGTGGCCGCGGCAATATAGCCGGTGTGGAGCCAGTGGTTTTTCACCCAGAAGAAGCTGCCCACGAACGTCAGCAGGGTATAGCCACCCCAGCCGGAAAGCTGCAGTGCCCAATAGCGCCACCGATGTGAACCCAGCCGCTGCCACAGCCATTCAATTGCTCTGTTGCCCATAAAGCCCCACAGTTGCCGCTAACCGCCGCCGCGGGTAGCGAGTTGACACTTCTACAAGCCTTCATACTAAATGGGCCGGGGCGATGGCGGAATGCCACCGGGCGCAGCATTGTCACAGGTTGCCGCATTGGGGTGTGCCGGTGCGGCACTATTGACCCGGTGCGGGAACTGTCGATCGAGGATGCAGATGAACTACTGGCTGTTTAAGTCGGAACCGGACGTGTACGGAATCGCCGATCTGGCGGCAGAACCCGACAGGACGGGGCGCTGGGATGGTATTCGGAATTATCAGGCGCGCAACTTCCTGCGCGATCAGGTGCAGGTGGGGGATGGGGTGCTCTTCTACCACAGTGCCTGCCGGGTGCCGGCGGTGGTGGGTACGGCGGAGGTAGTAAGGGCCGCCTATGAGGACCCGGCCCAGTTCGACCCTGGCAGCGAATATTTCGATCCCAGGTCTTCCGCAGCCAAACCGCGCTGGTACTGTGTGGACATCCGCTGGCGCAGCCAGTTCGCCCGGCCGGTGCCGTTGGCCACAATCAAGCGGGATCCGAAGCTGGCGGCGATGGTGCTGGTGCGGCAGGGGCGGCTGTCTGTTCAACCGGTGACGGCGCGGGAATGGCAGAGAATTCTGGATCTGGGCGGTCACTAGCCGCCGGCGTCACAGGAATTCCGCTATCTCTTCCAGTGGTTTTTTCTCGATAGCTGGTACCAGGGCGCCCTCCGCCGGCAGGCCCGCCACCAGGATCATATAGGGTTTTTCGGTGGCCGGACGGCCGAGGATCTCGTTGAGGAATTTCATCGGACTGGGTGTGTGGGTCAGCGTCGCCACACCGGCATTGTGCAGCGCCGCTATCAGCATGCCGGTGGCGATACCCACGGATTCGGCGGTGTAATAGTTTTTTAGCTTTTCGCCGGCGTCACCGCTGCTGAATTTTTTCAGGAAGATCACGATCAGATAGGGCGCGGTCTGTAGAAAAGGTTTGTGCGCATCGGTGCCCAAGGGTTCCAGTGCATTGAGCCATTCGGTGGACGCGCGGCGCTGGTAGAACTCGCGCTCCTCCTCCTCCGCCGCCAGCCTGATCCGGCGTTTGATCTCCTCGCTCTGCACCACCGCGAAGTGCCAGGGTTGCATATTGGCGCCGCTGGGCGCGCTGCCAGCGGTGCGGATCGCGTCCTCAATTACCGCGCGCGGTACCGGGGCGGCGGAAAAATCACGCACACTGCGGCGCGCCCGCATCTGTTCATAGAAGTCGCGCCCGCGCCGGCGCATTACCGCTTCATCGAGATGTTCGAATTCCAGCGGCTGAAAATTTTTGCTTTCACTCATGGGGACTCCGGTACAGCATTTCACACGACGCCCTTGGTGCGCGCGATCATCAGGCTCAGCAGCGAAAGCAGGGTGAGAACACCGACTATCACCGCCAGCAGCAGCCATGGTCGAAACGGTTTGCGCTCCACATCGTTGACACCACTGTGCAGAAATTTGTCCACCCGGGCCTGGTCCTCGTCGGACAGTTTCTTTGGGTGGACCCCGCTGTCAGAGGTTTTGGGTGCGTCTCGTTTATCGGGCATAGGGGCTGTGCGCTTATATTTTTTCTGCATCGAGTTTAGAGGAAAGACTCCCCTGATGAAAGCGCCGCCGCTGCGCCCGGCGTCCTGTTGTTGGGTTTGTTTGCGGGGGATAAATACCGCAGCTGAAACCCCAGGCGCCGGTGGTTCCCACCCGGTTTTGGCGGGAGCTGCGCACCCGGGCTAAAAGCTGTCCGGGTTGCGAATGATCTGCTGCGCCCTGGATTTCAGTGCCCGCAGCTCCTGGGGCTTCATCCTGTTCAGCAGACTCAGCATCATCGCCATGCGGGGATTGCCCTGGAAGTATGCCCGTTTCTCCGCCAGGAAGTTCCAGTAGAGACTGTTGAAGGGGCAGGCGCTGTCCCCGGTTTTCTCTGTGACCCGGTAGTGGCAGTCCTCACAGTAGTTGCTCATTTTGTGAATATAGCTGCCGCTACTCACATAGGGCTTGGTGGCCACCAGGCCGCCGTCGGCGAACTGACTCATGCCGCGGGTGTTTGGCAACTGTACCCACTGTACGGCGTCTGTATAGATGCCCAGATACCAGGCGTCCACCTGATCCGGGTGCACCTGGGCCAACAGGGCGAAGTTGCCGGTGATCATCAGCCGCTGTATGTGGTGGGCATAGGCGTGTTCCAGACTGTTCCTGATGGCGTGGTGCAGGCAGTTCATACGGGTGTGGCCGGTCCAGTAGAATTCCGGCAGGTGCCGCCGGTTGCGAAGGCGGTTGCAGCTTGCGTAGCCGGGCATTTCCCGCCAGTAGACACCGCGCATATACTCCCTCCAGCCGAGGACCTGCCGTACAAACCCCTCCACCTGACTGATATGGATCTGGCGTTTGTGGGCCCGCCAGTGGGTGAGTACTGCCTCAATGACCTCGCCCGGGTGCAGCAGTTTGCTGTTCAGGGCGAAGCTGAGGCGGCTGTGGAACAGGAAGTCTTCACCGGGATCCATGGCGTCCTGGTAGTCGCCGAAGTGCACCAGCAGTTGCCGGCAGAAGTGGCGCAGGAGCTTCAGGCAGTCGGCGCGGGTGCTTGGCCAGTTGAAGTGCAGCGGATCTATTTCGCCCACAGTGGCGACGCCAGCGGCTGCAATGCGCTCCAGGGTGGCGCGAACATCCTTGCGAAAACCAACCCCGCGGGGAACCGCGGGCCGGCCCCGCCACTTTTTGCGGTTGCTCTGGTCGTAGTTCCACTGTCCGCCCTCCGGTTTGTCGTCGCCGGTCATGAGGATCTTGTGCTTGCGGCGCAGCTGGCGATAAAAGCTTTCCATCAGCAGGGTTTTTCTGCCCTGGAAGTATTCCGCCAGCTCGGTGCGTGTGGTGAGGAAGTGCTCACTGTCGACGGCTTCGCACTCAATGTCGAGATCCTCGCTCAGCTGCCGGAGCTGCTGTTCGAGCCGGTATTCGTCTGGCAACTGATATTCGAACCTGTCGATGCCATGCCTGCGGATCAGATCGCGGATATTCTGTTCCAGCCACTGGGTATTGTGGGGGTGATCCAGTGGGTAGTGGATGACCCTTTTGCCGCGGGACTCCAGCCAGCGGGCGAAGGCCTGCATGGCCTCGAAGAAGGCCACCAGCTTCTGGATGTGGTGTCTGGCGTAGTCGGTCTCCTGGCGCATCTCGGCGATAAAGTACAGGGTGTCTTTGTGGTCGTTGCGATACCAGCTGTGCCTGTGGTTGAGCTGGTCGCCGAGGATCAGGCGCAGAGTCTTCACAAACAGTGTCCGTTTTTGGGTTGCGCCGCCGCGGAGTCGGCAGCGTTCATCTGCGGTGTCGCTGGTCGGCGCCAATGCCTGGGGCCTGTTGTCCCGAACAGGGATCTTCGGGGCGCAAATCAAGTTTGTAGCTGCTTGATTTATCCTGGAGGCTTTGCGGACATCGCCGCAAACCCGGTTGAGGAAAGCCTGGGAAGGCTTTTTCAACATTCTGATAGAGGTTAGTTCAGAAGCGGTATCGCAAGAGCCTTGTCTTAGTGTCAACAGGCCCTAGGCAATTATCCCCTGGGTCTGAAACTGTTGGATTTCTTCCGCGCTGTACCCCAGCGTGCGCAAAATCTCGCCGGAGTTTGCGCCGGGTTGCACGCCGGCACTGTGGCGCAGGGGTTTGTCGGAGCCAAAGCTCAGAGGGGTGTTGATTTGTGTCTGCTCGCCGCCTCCGGGCAAGCTGGCCTGGCACAGCATTTGTCGCTCCTTTATCAGGTCGCTCTGCGCGGCTTCGGAAAAAGTCAGCACCGGTTCCACGCAGGCATCCAGCGATGCCAGGTCCCTCAGCCAGTCGTCGAGACTGCGCGTGACTATGACTGCGGCGATGTCCCGTTTGAGGGGTTGCTGTTGCGCCGGGTCCAGCAGGCGCTGCTGCCAGTCGGGGTGCCCCAGCAGCTGAAAAAAGCGCTCGGCAAACTGTGGTTCCAGCCCACCCACGGCCAGGTGACGGCCGTCGGCGGTGGCATAGTAATCGTAGTGGCTGCCGCCGTTCAGCAGCTCCTGTTCCAGCTTTGGTTCCCCGGCGCCGGCCAGTGCGTTGGCGCCGCAGATGGCGTTGAGGGCAAAGGCGCAGTCGGTAATGCTGAGGTCGATATGTCCGCCGCGGCCGGTGCACTGGCGCCGATACACGGCGGCGAGAATACCCATTACCGCATGGTGGGCGCCGCCGGCGATATCCGCTACCTGGGTGCCGCTGAGACTGGGGCCGCCGTCGCGCCGGCCCGAATAGCTGGCCAGGCCGGACAGGGCCAGGTAATTGATGTCGTGCCCGGCGCGAGCCCGCAGGGGGCCGCTGTGGCCATAGCCGGAGATGGAGCAGTAGATCAGGTCCTCGCGGACCTGCTGCAGAGCGGTGTAGTCCAGCCCCAGTTTGGCCATCACCCCGGGGCGGAACTGCGCCAACACTATGTCGTACTCGCTTAGCAGACGCCGCACTATTTCTGTGGCGCGGGGGGCTTTTAGGTTCAGTGCGAGGGATTTTTTGTTGCGATTGATGGTGGCATGGGCCGCCGACACGGCGCCGACCATGGGGGGCAGGTTGCGTAGCAGATCGGGGCGCGTGGGGGATTCGATACGCAGTACTGTGGCCCCCATATCCGCCAGTAGCATACTGGCGTAGGGGCCCGGCAACAGGGTGGAGAAGTCGAGTATTTTGAGGCCGTTCAGCGGGCCCTGGATTTCCCTCATGGTCGTTTCGTCACCCGAGTGCCGCCCCCCGATGTCAATCCTTGAGCAGCTCCCGGGAGATAATCACCTTCATAATCTCGTTGCTGCCGGCGTAAATACGCTGCACCCGCGCATCCGCCCAGGCGCGGGCAATGGGGTATTCCCACATGTAGCCGAACCCCCCGTGCAACTGCACACATTCGTCCAGCAGTTTGCACTGGAAGTCGGTAGTCAACAGCTTGGCTTTGGCCGCGGTGGCCACGTCCAGTTTGCGCGCATAGTGCAGTTCCAGGCAGTGGTCGACAAAAACCCTGAGTGCAGTCAGTTCGCTGGACAACTCCGCCAGCTTGAACTGGGTATTTTGAAAGGCGGAGATGGGTTTGCCAAACGCTTTGCGTTCGCGCACATAGTCGATGGTCCACTGGAGAGCGGCCGCAGCATTGGCTATGGCACCGATGGCCACGCTGAGCCGCTCCTGTGGCAGCTCCTGCATGAGGTAGACAAACCCCTTCCCCTCGGCCCCAAGCAGATTCTCCGCCGGCACCTCGACGTCGTCGAAAAAGAGTTCGGAAGTGTCCTGGGCTTTCATGCCGATTTTTTCCAGGTTGGTGCCCCTCCTGAAGCCGGGCAGGTCCGCTTCTACCAGCAACAGGCTGATACCGGAGGCGCCCTCACCCGGATCGGTCTTGGCCACCACCACTATCAGGTCGGCCATCTGGCCGTTGGTGATAAAGGTCTTGGAGCCGTTCAGAACATAGTGATCGTCGCGCCTGACGGCTGTGGTGCGCACGCCCTGCAAGTCGGAACCGGCGCCCGGCTCGGTCATGGCGATGGCGGTGATGATTTCACCGCTGATGCACCTGGGCAGGTATCTCCGTTTCTGATCCTCGGAGCCGTAGTTGACGATGTAGGGGACGGCGATATCGGAATGCAGTCCCCAGCCGATGCCGGTGAGACCCAGATGTGAGATCTCTTCGCCGATGATGGCGTTGTAGCCAAAGTCCAGTTCCAGCCCGCCGTAGGCCTCCGGAGCCTGGGGGCACAGGAAGCCCATTTCGCCGGCCTTGTTCCACAGGGCGCGGTCCACCTGTCCGTCCTTTTCCCATTGGGAATGGTGGGGTACCGCTTCATTTTGCAGAAACTTGTGCACTGTATCGCGGAACTGTTCATGTTCTTGGGTGAATACGGTTCGGGGGATCATGGCGGGTCTCCGAATTTATTGCCGTTCATCTCTCAATTGTTGCCTTTGTGCAGCCAGAATCCGCAGTGATTCCGTCGGTTGCAGCTGCTGGCCGTAAACTTCGCTGAGCGCCAGGGCGCGGCGGTAGAAGGCCTCGGGTCCGTATTGATTGATATACTGCAGTGCGCCACCTGTCCAGGGCGGGAAACCAATACCGAAAATGGAGCCGATATTGGCATCGCGCACGCTGCGCAGTACCCTTTCGTCGTAGCAGCGCAGGGTCTCCAGGGCCATAGTGAACAGCAGTCGCTCCTGAACATCCCGCAGTGGCGGCTGTTCACCATTCGGGGCAAACTCTCTGCGCAGAGCCGGCCACAGACATTTTTTGCGCTCCTCTGGGTAATCATAAAAGCCACCGCCCGCGGCTTTGCCGGCGCGGTTCAGGGCCAGCATGCGGTCGATGACCGTATCCGCCGGGTGGGCGGCGGGGATCCGGTTTTCCCGCCGCATATCGGCCAGGGTCTGCTGACGGATTTTCGCCATCAGGGCCAGCGACACTTCGTCACTCACCGCCAGTGGCCCCACGGGAAAGCCCGCCAGCAATGCCGCGTTTTCGATCAGGGCGGGGCTGACGCCCTCTCCCAGCATGGCAATGGCTTCCCTGGTATAGCAGCCGAAAACACGCGAAGTGAAAAAGCCGCGGCTGTCGTTGACGACGATAGGTGTTTTGCCGATTTGTATGGCGAAGGCAAAGGTGCGGGCGAGAGTGGTGTCACTGGTGTGCTCACCGCAGATGATCTCCACCAGTGGCATCTTTTCCGCCGGCGAGAAAAAGTGCAGGCCGATAAAGTTCTGCGGCCGCTCCGAGGCCTCGGCGAGAC
Source organism: Microbulbifer discodermiae (assembly GCF_040742695.1). Lineage (NCBI taxonomy): Bacteria > Pseudomonadati > Pseudomonadota > Gammaproteobacteria > Cellvibrionales > Microbulbiferaceae > Microbulbifer > Microbulbifer discodermiae. The sequence goes on from NZ_JBFLAB010000003.1 coordinate 20,211, forward strand.
CGGTAATGGGCAGGGTGGAGGTGTTGGAGGCGAAGATGGCGTCCTCCGCCAGTTGCGCCTCGGTATCTGCAGTAACTTTCGCCTTGAGGGCGCGATCTTCAAATACCGCTTCGACAACCAGTTCGCAGCCGCGCAGATCCTCTGCCTCGGTGGTGGGGTGAATGCGGTCGAGGATGGCCTCCATGCCGGCTGTATCCATACGTCCCCCTTGCACACGTTTCTGCAGGGACTTTTCCGCGTAGTCTTTCCCCTTTGCGGCGGCTTCAGCGGAAACATCTTTCAGGACCACTTGAACACCCTTGGCGGCGCAGGCGTAGGCGATTCCGGCGCCCATCATGCCGGCGCCGAGAATACCGACTTTGTTCAGGGGGGCGGTGTCTATCCCGCGCGCGTCTGCGGGCAGAGAGGCGCCGGCCTTGATGGCGTTCAGCCCGAACCAGAAGCTGCCGATCATGTTTTTCGCCACCTGCCCACAGGCCAGCTGGACAAAGTAGCGGGATTCAATGCGGGTGGCGGTGTCGAAATCCACCTGCGCCGCTTCCACTACCGTTGACAATATAGCCGCCGGTGCCGGCTGGTGGGCCCCGGCTCGCTGTTTCAACATCGCTGGCGCCGCGATGAGAAACCGGGCGTTGAAGGGGTCTTTGGCATCGCCACCGGGCATCTGGTAACCGGGCCTGTCCCAGGGCTGCGACATGGCATCGCCAGCGTTAGCGAGGACAAAGGCGCGGGCGCGGGCCAGCAGTTCCCCCTCGTCTTTGGCCAGCTGGTGGATGAGGCCGGCTGCCAGGGCCCGGGCCGGCGCCAGCTGCCTGCCCTCCAGTAAATAGGGCAGGGCGTTTTGCATACCCAGCAGGCGCGACATGCGCACACAGCCGCCGCCTCCGGGGAGCAGCCCCAGGGTCACTTCCGGCAGGCCAATTTTTGTGGTGTGGCGGTCGATGGCGATACGGTGGTGGCAGCTCAGGGCAATTTCCCAACCGCCGCCGAGGGCGGCGCCGTTGATGGCTGCCACCACCGGCTTGCCCTGGGTTTCCAGCCAGCGCAGATCCTCTTTCAGTGCCTGGCACTGCTGGAACAGCTGCTGCGCATCGTCCTCGGTGGCGGCGTAGAGGCGGTTCAGATCCCCACCGGCAAAAAAACTGCTTTTGGCGGAGCGCACAATAATGCCGGCGTAGTCCTCCCCGGGCAGCGCCTGTACCACTGAGCGCAGCGAATTGGTGAAGTCGCCATCCATGACGTTGGCGGAGGCGTTGGGATTGTCCAAAATCAGGTGGATTATATTGTCATTGTCTTTTTCTACGCGGATGGATTTCATGGTCTGCGTCCCGCTCTAAAGTCGCTCTATGATGGTGGCGACACCCATGCCGCCGCCCACGCACAGCGTCACCAGGCCGTAGCGCAGTTGGCGTCGCTCCAGTTCGTCGAGGAGTGTACCGATCAACATGGCGCCGGTGGCGCCCAGCGGGTGGCCCATAGCGATGGCCCCGCCGTTGACGTTGACTTTTTCAGGATCGATATCCAGCTCGCGCTGAAAACGCAACACCACCGCGGCGAAGGCCTCGTTAACCTCAAATAAATCAATATCCTCTATTTTCAGCCCCGCCGCCGCGAGTGCTTTTAAAGTTGCGGGGGCCGGGCCGGTGAGCATGATGGTGGGATCGGTACCCACCACGGCGGCGGCAGCAATACGCGCGCGCGGGGTGAGACTCTGTTCCCTGCCCGCCCGCTCGCTGCCGATCAGCAACACCGCAGCACCATCGGCGATGCCGGAGGAGTTGCCGGCGGTGTGCATATGCTCGATGTGCTCCAACTGGGGGTAAGTTGCGCGGGCGACGCTATCGAACCCGACTGCACCCACTGCGGCAAACGATGGCTGCAGCTGTGTCAGCCCTTCCAGGGAGGTGTCGGCGCGCACCAGTTGATCGCGTTGGAGAATGATCAGGCCGCTCTGATCCCGCACCGGCACCACAGACTTCTGGAAGGCGCCCCCGGCCCAGGCGGCATCGGCCCTTTGCTGTGAGCGGAGGGCGAAGTTGTCCAGATCCTCGCGGCTGAAGCCATCGAGAGTGGCGATCAGATCGGCACTGACGCCCTGGGGAATGAAGTTGGTATCCAGTGCGGTGCGCGGATCTGTCGACCAGGCACCGCCATCGCTGCCCATGGGTACCCGTGACATGGACTCCACACCGCCGGCCACGATTAGGTGCTCCCAACCGGAGCGCACTTTGGCCGCGGCCAGATTCACCGCTTCGGCGCCGGATGCGCAAAAGCGGTTCAGGGTGACGCCGCCCAGATTCCAGTCCCAGCCTGCGACCAGAGCGGCGGTCTTGGCGATATCGGCACCCTGGTCGCCGATGGGAGTGACACAGCCCATCACTAGGTCGTCCAGTTGCCCCGTATCGAATTGGGAGCGGCTTTGCAGAGTGTCCAGTAGACTGGCGAGGAGGCTTATGGGCTTGACTTCGTACAGCGCACCGCCGGGCTTGCCTTTGCCCCGCGGCGTGCGGAGGGCGTCGTAAATATAAGCTTCGCTGGGCATGGCTCGGCCTCTCTTATCATTGATCCGGCACAATCCGGCGCCGGGCCGGCAACCCGGCTGTTTTGATTCCCGCGCAACCGGCTGGCGCTGAGGCTACCTTAGTCCGGCTGTCGGGTGGCGCAATGACGACAGGCGCCAGCGTCAGTGACGTTGGCGCCTCGGGGAACGGAAAGGAGGATTGGTATCGAAGGTGTTGACCATAAAGCCACCGCTGAAAAATCGCAGTGGTTTATTCGGAATCGGACTAATACGCCGATGTGGTGGCCATACACTGAGTGGAGGTATTGAGCGGTATCCAGTGGTGAGGACAGATCATGGCCGACAATGTATTGGAGTTGGCGGGGTGTCAATTGGGTTCCCCGGGCCTGAATGCACTCGGCAGTGCCCTGGGTCTGCCGTCGGGGGGTGAGGCGGCTGCTGTCGATAGTGGAATAGCGTCAGTACTGGCGGGCATGCTGAACAAAAGCGAGAGCAAGACCGGGCTCACCAGTCTCTTCAAAGCGATCGCCGACAGTGATGAGCTGGATTTTGCCGCAATCGGTATTACCTTTGGCGACGCGGCCGGAATGAGCAGCCTGCAGCAGACCGGGGGCAAGATATTGGAATGCCTGTTTGGCAGTAAGGCCGCCGATGTGGGCGGTTTACTGGCGGGCAGCCTGGGGGTGGGCAAGAATACCGGGCTGGGCCTGTTGCAAGTGGCCGCTCCGGTGGCGATGTCACTATTCAGTACCAGGGTCAGGGACGGCGGCCTCGACATGGGTGGCTTTGCCACCCTTCTGTTTAGCCAGAAAACATTTATTCAGGACAAGCTGCCCGATGGCCTGTTGAAAACCATCGGGGTACACGAGTTCGCGGACCTGGGGCAGCATCTGGAGCCCCATGGCCACCGGGAACCCCTCACCGTGCGGCCGCGAAAACCGGCCGACAAGGGCAGAGCTTACGGCAAATGGGTCTGGCCACTGTTGATCGTGCTGGCGGTGCTCTATAGCCTCAATATGTGCGCGCGCCGGGATGCCGGCAGAGAGAACAACGGTGCCATAGTCCTGGAAGAGGAACAACTGGTGGTGCAGGCAGCGCCGGATTTTGCCCGCAGTCTGCGCGACCATATCGCCAACGCCGAACGCGACCCCAACCGCACTTTTCCCCTGGACATCCGCTTCGGCGACCGCAATGCCATCGCCACCAGCGCCTCTGTGCCGGATGTGCAGGCCCTGGCAGCCGTCATGACAGAGTATCCGGGTCTCACCATCGCTATCAGTGGCCATGCCTCAGGTGAGGGGAGTGATGCGGCCAATCGCAAGCTGGCACAGGAACGCGCTGACACAGTGCGGCGGATGCTTTTGAGATTGGGTATAGCCCCCGACCGGATTACCGCTGCCGCTATGGACTCTGCCAAACCCGCAGTGGACAAAGGCGGTGTGCAAGGCGGACAAAAGAGTCATCCTATTACTGTGCAGGTAGTGACGGTCCGCTAACCTCTGGATGGATTTGTTACCCGCTGACTGCGAATACCTGCTTTAGCGCCCCGCGTTGTTGCGATATTTGTCCCGATAGGCGCCCGGTGCCAGGCCGGTCCATTTTTTGAAGGCGCGATTGAAGGCGCTGGGCTCTGAAAAGCCCAGCCGTTCCGCTATTTCCGCCACAGCGGTTTCCTGCTGCTTCAACTGGTATACCGCCATGTCGCGGCGCACCGAGTCCTTGATGTCCTGCCAGCTGTTGCCCTCTTCCTTTAAGCGCCGGCGCAGGGTTTGTGGGGACGTGTGCATCCGCGCCGCCACGCCGTCGAGGGACAGGTTTTCCACCGTATCCTGCTGTTGCAGCATGCGGCGGACACGGCCGGTGTAACTGTTGTCGGACTTGTATTGCGTCAACAGGCATTCCGGTGCGCGGGCGAGAAATTCCCCCAATTGCTGCTCATCCCGCACCAGCGGCATCTGCAGGTAGCGGGTGCTGAATACCAGGCAGGTCTCCCGTTGGTGAAAGTAGTGCCGGCAGGGAAACATGTCACTGTAGTCCTCGCCGTAGTCCGGTGGCGGAAAGGCCAGGTGTACGCGCTCCAGCAGGATAGTGCGGTCGATCAGCCAGCTGAAAAAGCGCAGCCAGATAACGGCAATGGATTCAACGAAAATCTGGTTTGGCAACTGCCGGCGGTTGCTGTGGTGGATCAGCAGGCGCGCCTCCTCGCCATCTTCCACCAGTTTTATGTGTAGGTCGTCACAGACCATGGCCACGAAACGGCCCGAGCGCGCCAGGGCCCGTCTCAGGTTGGGGCTGCTGAGCAGGGCGTGCCCCATCATGGCGAAGGTGCCGGGCAGCCAGGGGCGGGAGAGAAAACCGCCGGACTCGTCGCCCAGTAGATCCCATTCGCGGCGCAACAGGCTGGCGACTTTTTCCCGGCCGATGCGGCAGTCGGCGTCGTCCAGCCGTAGGGGGTCTATCCCCGAGTCCAGCAGCAGTTGTTGTGTGTCCAGGCCCGCCGCACGGGCTCCCGCCAGTTGCGCCTTCAGTGCAGTGGCGAGAATACCCGGCTGCACTTCGCTCGGTATCTGAGTCTCGGTTTCCACAGTCTCAGCCCTCGATCTTGTCCTGCACCGACAATGGATCGCCGGTGTGGCCTGGGATTATGCGCCAAGCAGTGCTGAAAGTCAGGCCAGTCTTGCGGCCCTGTCCGGGAGTAAGCCAAACAGGCCCTGTTCAGGTGCATCCTGTGTCTGATCCTCTGTGGTTGCTGCGGGCCTCGCTTCCGCAGTGTGAATACAAAGCCCGGGGCAGGTGGGAAAGATCATCCGCTTCGAGAATGGCGGCCCCATGGCCGCCCGGAAGGGTGAGCTGGGAATCGCACTGTGTTACAACAGTGTTCCAGGTAACGGTGGAAGTGGATTATGTCTCTGCAACTGGAAAGCCAGCTCAACCCAACAATTTGTCGGCGGATGTTGATCGCCTACCTGATTGAACTGCTGCCCAAAGCCAATAATCCGGCTCTGGAAGAGGCCACTGGCTGGCCGCGACGCACGGTACAGGACATCATCGCCAAGGGATTGCCCGGGCACGGCGCCCGGGTCGAGTTCATACAGGAGGGAGTGCGCAACAACGACGGTTACTATGTGTTGCGCGACTGGGGTTCTTTCGACCGGCAGTGGGTGCGCGAACACCTGCCGGCAATCCGTCGGGCACTGGGGGTGCCCGCGGACTGATACAGGCCCAGACAGCTGCCGGTGGTGGCAGCTGAATCTACTCGGCGGGTTGCGCAGCCTGCTGCAAAATCTTGTTGACCCTTTCCAGCAGCGCCGGATTGTTTCTCAAGCTGGCGGCAATCTGTTGATACTCCTCCTTGGACAGGCCGGCCTGATTGATCGCCGCCACCATTTTCCCCTGGGCTTCCCGGTTGATGGCTTCCGCCTCCTGAATATCCGCCGCAGCCTGCAACTTGGGCGCATATTCGCGGCTCAGGACGACGATGGCCTGGTAGGCGCTGGCAAACTGCTGCAGCTTGGGCTCGCTGTAGGCCGGCGCTTTCGCTTCCGTTGTCTGGGCCTGGACCGCGGCGGTGGGAAGGGCCAGCAGCAGCGCCACCAGCGCCAGGCAGTGGAGGAGAGTTTTCATTGTGCACCTTTGGCAATACTGGGGACGCTTTTGCCGGTAGAGAAGGCGCCCAGCGTCGTAAAGGGGCTGCAACCGCGCTCTTTCGCAGCAAAAAGCGCCTGATGGTCAGTTCAGGGTAGCCAATCTGACCAGTGGTTTGCGTCTTTTGCTGCCAGAAGGAAAGATATGGCCCCAAATTGGATTGGCACTGCGGGAAGCCCGGGGCGGTGCTAAAAAATCCCCAGAAACCTGCCCCGTTTGGGCAGAGATTTCTCGCACCCCGCCAGCTGGTGCCGATAGGTGCGGGCCTGGGCGGAGACCTTTTTGGACACCCCTTTCAGCCAGGCCTTGTTGCGGAAACTGCGGCGGTTAAAGCCGCCGTGACCCTCGTGGTAGGCCAGGTAGAGGTGGTAGGTATCGTCTGTGCGAATGCGGCACTGCCTGGCGCTGGTGTTGTTGTACCAGCCGACAAAATCGATCGCATCCCCGAAATCGTCCCGGTCCGCGCCGTAATTGCCGGAGGCGCGTTCATAGGTTTGCCAGGTAGTGCCGAGAGCCTGTGGGTAACCGTAGGCATCGGATGGTCGAGGGCCGGGGATAAAGCCCAGGATCTTGGTGCGGGGGGGGCGCGCATCGTGCACAAAACGGGATTCCTGGTGCAGCACCGCCATCATTATGGGGATGGAGGATCCCCACTTGCGCTCTGCCTTTTTGGCGTCCCGGTACCAGTGTTTCTTTTCGCGGAAAATGGCACAGATATCGCCGGTATTGCTCGGAGGCGTGGTGGTGCAGCCGGCCAGTGACCCCGCTGTCCCCAGTATCAGTATCAACAGCCGGCATTTTATTGTTGTGGCGTCCATGGTGGCTTGGCATCCATATCAGTTTGGCATTTATTTGGCGGTGATTGTCTTTACCCCGGAGCTGGTTCCCAGCAACAGCAGGTCCGCGGGCCGCTGGGCAAAGATACCGTTGGTAACCACCCCGGTGAGATTGTTGATGGCCCGCTCGAGCTGTGGCGGATCGGTAATACACAGGTTGTGTACGTCGAGGATGACATTGCCATTGTCGGTAGTCACGCCCTCGCGGTAGACAGGATCACCGCCCAATTTGACGATCTCACGACCCACCAGGGAGCGCGCCATGGGAATCACCTCCACCGGCAGGGGAAAGCGGCCCAGTACCGGAACCCATTTGCTCTCGTCGGCGATGCAGACGAATTCGCCGGCGCAGGCGGCGACTATTTTCTCCCGCGTCAGGGCTGCGCCGCCGCCCTTGATCAGCTGCAGGGCGGCATTGGTTTCGTCGGCGCCATCCACATACACCTGAATGTCGTCCACGCTGTTGAGATCGTAAACCGGGATGCCGTGGGCCCGGAGGCGCTGTGCCGACGCCTCGGAGCTGGCGACGGCGCCGTCGAAGCGGCCTTTCAGGTCCGCCAGCAGGTCGATGAAAAAATTGGCGGTGGAGCCTGTGCCCACGCCGATGATGGAGCGCGGCTCCAGTTTGGGGGCGATATAGTGGATGGCGGCACCCGCGGTGGCGCGTTTGAGTTGGTCCTGGGTCATGATAGGGTAGCTTTCCGCAATTTTTTCCGGCTATATGCCATTTTTGTGAAAATAATGTTCGCGCAGTTGGCTTTGAGGTGGCATTGCTGCTGTTGCAGGGTTAGACTGGCACCTTGTGCCACCTGTTGTCACGCCCGGCCCCAGGCACTGATTTTAACTGTTACCACGACCGATTCATCCAATGCCCGAGTCTTACATCAAGCGCATTTTAGACGCGCGGATTTACGATGTCGCCACCGAAACACCGCTGGACGTTCTGGGGGCCCTGTCCCATCGCCTGCACAACCGGATTCTGCTCAAGCGCGAGGATCTGCAGCCGGTGTTCTCCTTCAAGATTCGCGGCGCTTACAACAAACTGCTGCGGCTGCCGGCAGAGCAGCGGGCGCGGGGCGTAATTGCCGCGTCTGCCGGCAACCACGCCCAGGGGCTAGCGATGGGGGCGGCACAGCTGGGTGTGCGCGCCACCATAGTCATGCCGACCACAACACCGCAGATCAAAGTCAACGCGGTGCGTATGCGCGGTGCCGAGGTGGTGCTGTGGGGCGATAGTTTTGACGAGGCGGCGGCGCACGCCCACCGGCTGGTGGAGGAGCGCGGCTTGGTGCCCGTGCATCCCTACGATGATCCGGATGTGATCGCCGGACAGGGCACTGTCGCCATGGAACTGCTGCGACAGCACTCCGGTCGTCTGGATGCGGTTTTTATTCCGGTTGGCGGCGGCGGCTTGGCCGCGGGTATGGCAGCTTATATCAAGTATGTGCGACCGGAGGTGAAAGTATTTGCCGTGGAGCCGGAGGAAGCGGCCTGTCTCGAGGCGGCTCTGGCGGCCAATACCCGGGTGCGCCTGCCCCAGGTGGGGCTCTTTGCCGACGGGGTGGCGGTGGCGCAGATAGGTAGCGAGACTTTCCGCGTACTGAGGGAGACGGTGGATGGGGTCATTACTGTTTCCACCGACGAGATGTGCGCGGCAATCAAAGACATATTCGAAGGCACCCGCTCCATTGCCGAGCCAGCCGGTGCCGTCGGGCTGGCGGGCCTGAAGAAGTATATCGAGCGGAACCGCTGCAGCAATGCAGTACTGGCGACAGTCTGCAGCGGTGCCAACATCAACTTCGACCGCTTGCGGTATATCAGTGAGCGCACCGAAACCGGGGAGCGGCGCGAGGCGGTGCTGGCGGTTACGATTCCCGAGCGCCCCGGTAGCTACCTGCAGTTTTGCCGGGACCTGGGGGACAGGGCCATCACCGAGTTCAACTACCGCTACGCCAATAGCGGCGAGGCGCATATCTTTGTGGGGGTACAGGTGACGGCGGACGGCGACCGACGCCGCACGGTGGAGGGGCTCTCGGCCGCCGGCTACAGCGTGACCGACCTCACGGACGACGAGATGGCCAAGCTGCATATCCGCCACCTTGTCGGCGGGCGGGCCGCGGGTCTGGAAAACGAGGTGGTGTACCGGTTCGAGTTTCCCGAGCGCCCCGGCGCCCTGCGCAAGTTCCTGGAGCAGCTGGCGGGGCGCTGGAATATCACCCTGTTTCACTATCGCAACCACGGCGCCGCCTATGGCCGGGTTCTGGTGGGCCTGCAGGTGCGCCCGGCGGAGCGCGGCGAACTGAAGGCACTGCTGCAGCAACTGCAGTTTCCCTTCTGGGACGAGACGGACAGTCCCGCCTACCGTTTCTTTCTGGCCAGTTGAAGCTGGGGGGACGGTGAGGGCCAAGTGACTGCCCGGCAGGGGCGCGACTGAACTTTTTCAGGTGAAAACGCGACAGTTTTCACAAAATTCCGCTGGAGATCCGTTATTATTTGCTTGGCGGACAATTATTTTGCCAATTGTGGAACCTTTGCGTTGAGCCGAATCTAATGCAGGGTGAAACACCGATAATAAAAGTATATATCCTACAGGATGGTCCTTATGAAACCCGATGCACTGACAATCGCTGTGGTTGTCTTTGTCGCGGGCGTCCTGCTGAGTAGTGTCGGCCTGACCGAGGTTTTCGCTTCGGATCCGGAACCGCCGGCGGCCCTGCAGCAGGGGGTGGTGACGCGCTGAGCGTGCACCTGGCCCGCAGTTAAAAAAGCCGAGTGCCTTGTGCCCTCGGCTTTTTTATTGGGTTTTCAGCGGCAGGGGTAGAGGCGCCGGTCGGTCACTACCGCCTGCAGTGGTATGTCCCAGCTGTCAGTGGGCAGTCTCGCCACACACTGAAATTGATGGGCCACCCCCACCAGGTCCGGGCCGGCGCCCCGCAACAATCCTTTGAAGGCGAAGGTGCGGTCGTAAAAGCCGGCCCCCATTCCCAGCCGGGCACCACCGGCATCGAAGGCCACCAGTGGCAGCAAGACCAGGTCGAGCTGTTGCGGCGGCCGACTGTGGCCCTGCAGCGGCTCGGGTATCCGGAAGCGGTTGCGGTAGCCGGGGCTGTCACCCCGCCAGCGACGGAAATGCAGCTGTGGCCGCGGGGTGGGTGCCAGCACCGGCAGATAAAAGTATTTGTTGGGTTGGCGTTGCAGCAGCCCGCGAATATCCACCTCTCCGTCCATGGGCCAGTAGATGCCGATGTGTCGCGCGCGCAGCAACTGTGGCGTGCGTTGCAGGTGGTTGATCACGTTGCGCCCGTTCAGGCGCTGCTGATAGACGCTGAGGCTGCGTCGCGCGGAACGCATATGGCGGCGCAGTTGCACTTTGCTTTCCGTCATAGTGTCAAGCGTCTGGGAAAAGAATCCGGAGGGAGGAATGTTTAAGGGCCCCGAGTGTGCGGCTGCAGACATAGCCTTGAACCGTAGGGTTCAAGGAGGTGGCTTCAGGAATACAAAAGGCTTTCCGCTGCGTGGCGGACCTGCACACCAGCATCCGCTGGAAGCCCCCATGATCGGATTATCGGCTCGAGGACATAGTCAACTGGCCAACACCCCAGGGTCTAAAAATTATAACCCGTGTCGCTGCAAAAGGGTAACGATGGCGGTTGCGAAAGCGTTGTTGACTGGCCCTGTAAATCCTGCGACCGGGCCAAAGCGGAACCCAACCGCGCGTTGATGCCAGCCGCTGGAAAGCGCCGGGTACAGCGGGTTTTACCAGTCGGGGTGAGAGGTAGTGGGAAGACCAGGTCGCTTTTGAGAATCAGGTTTCGCCCGAGTCGATTTCACTGAGCGCGGAGCGCACCTTGTCCCGCAGCCGCGAGACCATTTCCTGCTCCAGGGGTGCCCGGATCAGTTCCGCCTTGGCCTGAATCAGCTCGTGGGCGATGTTGAGAGCCGCCATCACTGCGATACGCTCGAGGCCGACCACCGAGCCACTCGCGCGAATGCGCGACATACGCTCGTGCAGCAGGCGGGCCGACGCCTGAAGCTCCGCGCGCTCCTCTTCGGTGCAGGCGACACGGTAGTCTTTGTCGAGGATGGAGACCGATACGGTTTCCAGGGTCGGTTTTGCGTCACCCATCAGGAATCTTGCGCTAGCCCTTTGAGGCGGTTGATCATGGACTCTACCCGACTGCGGGCCACTTCATTATTTTTTACCAGGCGCTGCCGCTCCTGCTGCCACTCGGTTTCCTGCCGGCGCAGTTCGCGATTGTCCTTCGCGAGCTGCTGGCAGCGCGCGATGAGCGTATCCACCGTGCTTTCTAACGCTTGTAACTTGTCCATATTTCCCGCGTCTTATGTCCGTGCCCCATTGGCTCGCAGCGGGACAGACTGCGAGGGATTCCGCTACTATATTGCCGCTGTATGGGGTGGTCAATCGCCCCGCCTTGTCGGGCCTGTGCAATTCTAATCCCGACCTCGCCTGTCTGCTGTCGACTGATTCCGCTTGCGGTAGAAAACGACAAGTTGCATAAAGTTTGAACGAAATTTCAGGAAGTGATTATGAGCGCCGCTCCGCCCAGCTACGATACCCTCTCCGCAGCTATTCTCGCAGCGGGCGGCGAGAGCGATCCCAGTGAATTGCACGGTTTTGTATGCGGCCTCCTGTGCGCCGAGAAAGAACCGGATAGCAGCTTTTGGCAGGGTGAGCTGGCCCGGATACTGGCACTCGAAGCGGTGCCGGCGGCACTGGAAAATTCCATGGCGCGATTGGCCCAGGTCAGCGCTGAACGCTTGCGGGACGATAGTTTTGAGTTTCAGCTGCTGCTCCCGGACGATAGTGGCATAGACGTGCGCGCCCAGTCACTGGGGCAGTGGTGTCAGGGATTCCTGCACGGTTTAGGTGTCGGGGCGCCGCCGGGGATAAAGTCGCCCGGTTGTCGCGAGGCGCTGCAGGACTTGAGCGAGATAGCTCAGATCGATGCCTTGGCGGTGGAGGAGTCCGGGGAGGCGGAGCAGCAGTTGTTGCAGGTACAGGAATATGTGCGTGTGGCGGTGCTGACTATCTTTACCGAGATTGTGCAGGTCGGCGGCGCCGATCAGGGCAGTAACGCCCGCGGCCAATGAGCATCGGCAAGCGAGAATACGCCCGCCGTCGCGCGCGCCTGATCGCCGGGCTGCCGCAGGGCAGCCTTGCTGTGGTGCCCGCGGCGCGGGAGCAGCTGCGCTCCCGGGACACCTATTTTCCCTTTCGTCAGGATAGCGATTTCCTCTATCTGACCGGATTTGCCGAGCCGGAGGCACTGTTGGTGCTGGTGCCGGACCGGGCTCAGGGACGGGAGCTGCTGTTTTGCCGCGAGCGCAACGCGGACAAGGAGCTTTGGGACGGGCCGCGCCTGGGGCCGGAAAGGGCCGCCGAGCAGTGCGGTCTCTGCGATGCTTTCCCGATCAGTGACCTGGACGACATTCTGCCGGGCCTGCTGGAGGGACGCACGCGGGTCTATTATACGTTCGGGCGCTACCCGCAGCTGGATCGGCGCCTGCAGCGCTATCTGCACACCATAGGCCAGGCGCCGGGCAGTGTCGGGGTGCCGGAGCTGGTGGACCTCGACCGCCAGTTGCACGATTTGCGTCTGATCAAAAGTGCGCAGGAAGTGCGCCTGATGCAGAGTGCGGCGGAAATCACTGCGGAGGCACACTGCCGGGCCATGCGCCGTTGCTGCGCGGGCCTGTATGAGTTTCAACTGGAGGCGGAGATTCTGCACACCTTCGTCGGTGCCGGCGCCCGCCAACCCGCCTACCCGACAATCGTTGGCGGCGGCACAAATGCGCTGGTGATGCACTATTGCAGCAACAATGCGGTGTTGAAAAACGGCGACCTGGTGCTGGTGGATGCCGGCTGTGAGCACCGCGGTTACACCGCCGACGTGACCCGGACTTACCCGGTCAACGGGCGTTTCAGCGGCGAGCAGAAGGCCCTGTATGAAATCGTGCTGGCGGGCCAGGCGGCGGCCATCGACAAGGTTCGCCTGGGTGCCCACTGGGACCACCCGCATATGGCCAGTGTAGAGGTGATTACCCGCGGTTTGGTGGACCTGGGCCTGCTGCGGGGTGACGTTAGCGGGCTGATTGAGGCGGGTGCCTACCGCCGTTTCTATATGCACCGGACCGGCCACTGGCTGGGGATGGATGTGCACGATGTGGGCGATTACCGGGTACACGGCCAGTGGCGCCAGCTGGAGCCGGGAATGGTGATGACGGTAGAGCCGGGTATTTATATCGCCGCGGACGATGACCAAGTACCGGAGAGGTATCGCGGCATAGGTATCCGGGTTGAGGACGATGTGGCGCTGATGAAATCCGGTCCTCTGGTGCTGTCATCCGCCGCACCCAAGACGGTGGCAGAAATTGAGTACACTATGCGCCAGGGTGCAGTGCAGGAGGAATTGTGGTGAAACTTGGGTCCCGCATCGATGTGGCTATCGTCGGCGGAGGCATGGCCGGTGCCAGCCTGGCACTGCTGTTGGCAAAGTTTTGCCCCAATCTCTCGGTGGCACTTCTGGAGCAGCGCCCTTTGATGGACCCGGGTGCCAGCATTGCGCTACCGAGTTTTGATACCCGTGCGACGGCTCTGGCGGCGGGGAGTCTGCAGTTGTTCGATGAGCTGGGTCTCTGGCCGCAACTAAAGCCCTACTGCGCGCCTATCTCCCGGGTCAGGGTCAGTGACCGCGGGCGCGCAGCGGGCGTGGCCTTCACTGCAGACAAACAGCGGCGGGCCAGCTTTGCCGGTATGTTGGGTGCGGTGATCGAGAATGCGGCGCTGGGACCGGTTCTGTATCGCGCCCTGGCGCGGCTGCCGGTAACGCTGGTGTCCCCGGCGCAGGTGGAGCGGGTGCGGGTCTGCGATCAAGGGGTGGACTTAGGCTGGCAGGGTGAGGACGGGCCCGGCTGTCTTGCAGCGCGCCTGCTGGTGGTTGCGGACGGTGTCGACTCACCCCTGTGCCGGCAGTTGGGCATTGAAACCGAGAGGGTCGAGTATCGACAGAGGGCGCTGGTGGCCACACTCGCCACCCAGCGGGATCACGGCGGCGTCGCCTACGAGCGCTTCACGGACCGGGGCCCCATGGCGATGCTGCCGCTTCCGCGACGGGACGGCAGCCACCGCATGGCTCTGGTGTGGACCTGCCCCGAAGAGGACGCCGGCGAGTTGCAGGCGCTGGCACCGGCGGCATTTGTGCAGCGGGTACAGTCTGCATTCGGCTGGCGCGCCGGGCGTATCCTCAGGTCGGGGGAGCTACAGGGGTATCCCCTGAGCCTGCATGTGGCCTGGGAGCAGTGGCGGCGCAATCTGGTACTGCTGGGGAACTGCGCCCATTTTCTGCACCCGGTGGCGGGACAGGGGTTTAACCTGACACTGCGCGACAGCTACCACCTGGCGACGACACTGGCTGCGGGTTGCTGTACGGGTGAGTCACCCGGTCAACTAAACTTGCTGGAGGAATACGGCCGCGCGCGTCGACTCGACCAGCAACTGACCATCGGATTCAGCGACCGCGTGCCCGCCCTGTTCGCAGCGCCGGGATTGCTGGCGGGCGGCCTGCGCCAGGCGGGGCTGCTGGGATTAAATCTTGCCCCATCCCTGCGGGCGAGCTTTATCGGCCAGGCGGCGGGTTTTGGGCTTTAACAGGCCGCTGTCCCGGACGGGGTCCGGGGCGCAAATCAAATGAGTAACCACTTGATTTGTCGTGGAAGGATGCGGGCAGGGGCCGCAAACCCGGATTGAGGAAAGCCAGGGAAGCCTCCATCAACAACCAATTAAGGGTCCGCGGGCCGGTGCGGAAACATTGCAAACAGGACGCCATGAGCAGACGACGGCTGGATATTGTAATTGTGGGCGCGGGCATGGTCGGCCTGACCCAGGCCGCCCTATTGGCAGTGCGTCACCCGCAGCTGCGCATCGGGGTGCTGGAGGCGTCCACCGATGCACCGCGGATTGCGCCACAGCACTATGATCCAAGGGTAGTGGCCCTGACCAAAGGGTCCCAGAATCTGCTCGAGGAGGTGGGTGTCTGGGGTGAAACCACAGCCCGGCGCGCCTGCCCCTATACGGTGATGCGGGTTTGGGATGCCGACGGCACCGGCTCTGTGTGTTTCAACAGTCGCGACGTGCAGATGCCGAACCTGGGACACATTGTGGAAAACAATGTGCTGACCGCGGCCCTCTGGGCCAGGGTGGCGCAGTTGCCCAACGTCGAGATGGTGACTGGTTTCCGGCTGGAGAACTGGTGGCGGGACTGCGGCCACTGGTTTCTGCAACCCCGCGGCGATGACGAGAATGTGATCGAGGGGCTGCAGGAGAGTGTCGACACGGTGAGCACCCGCCTGCTGATCGGCGCCGATGGCGCGCGCTCCCGGGTAAGGGATCTGCTGCGTATCCGCGCAAGCGACACCGTCTATCGCCAGATGGCGCTGGTCTGTATCGCCCGCTGCGAGCGCAACCACCAGCACACCGCCTGGCAGCGCTTTCTAAAGAGCGGTCCGCTGGCGTTCCTGCCGTTGGAGGGCCTGGGGGACGACAATCACTGCGCCGTCGTCTGGTCGGCGGACGACGAACTGGCGCGCGAGCTGCTGATGCTCGACGACGCTGCCTTCGCCCTGAACCTGGAGAAAGCATTCGAGAGCCGCCTGGGTGCGGTGGAGTCGGTCGGCGAACGCCTTTCCTTTCCCCTGCGGGCGCGCCATGCGGAGCGCTATTTCGGCCCGGGCGCAGCACTGATCGGTGACGCCGCGCACAGTATTCACCCCCTGGCCGGCCAGGGAGCCAACCTCGGCTTGCAGGATGTGCGGGTGTTGAGCGAGGAAATAGCGCGCGCACTCAAGCGGGGGCTTGAGCCATCCGATGCATCGGTGCTGTCGCGTTACCAGCGCCGCTGCCGCGGTGAGAATGCGGCGACACTGAAAGCGATGAGCACCTTCAAGTCGCTGTTTGGTGCCGGGGACCTGCACTGGCGCTGGCTGCGCAATACCGGGCTCAATATGGTGGACGCCAGCCCGCTGCTGAAAAAGCGTATTATCCTCCGCGCTATGGCGGTGTGACGCCGGCGGAGTGGAGTGATACTAGCCCCTGTTTTTTCGCGCCGGTTTACTTTAGTCTCATCCCTCTGGTCCCTGACCTGTAACTGCAATCTTAAAAGGCACCGGCCTTGGACGACTGGATTCCCGTTCGTGAATTTCCCCTCAATCAGGATCTGGCGGAGCTGGCACAGTTTATCCAGCGCTGCCGGCTGCCCCTGCGTATCTCCGAGGCGAACAACTGTCAATTGCTGACTACTCTGGATCCCGAATTGCGTCGCTTGTTGCCGCCGCTTTTGGACCGCTGGCAGGCGGGGGAAATCAGTCTTGCCGATATCCGTGTGGGGCCGGCCGCTACCCCATCTGAAGTCGATACAGCCAGAGAGAAAGGCAGCGGGACGGTAAAGCGTACGCCGGTAGCGGTACCGCTGCCCAGTTGGCCCTTGCGCAGGACTCCCCTCTGTCTGGTGCTGATTGTGCTGTGTTTTGTCGGCTGGCTGTTGTTGCGGGAAAATCTGGTACAGGCACTGCTTATTTTTCCCGATCGCGGTGGCGGCCTGGAACTACCGCAGTCGACACTGGCGTGGCATCTCGAGCGGGGTGAATTCTGGCGGCTGTGGTCGCCGGCAATGGTGCACTTTTCTCTCCCTCACGCCCTCTTTAATGCCCTCGGAATCTGGATACTCGGGCGCCCGCTGGAGGTTCGCGCCGGTACGCTGGCCTTTGCACTCCTGGTGGGCATCAGCGCGCCGGTGTCCAATCTGGCGCAGTATTTCTGGGCTCCTGAGACGCTGTTTGGCGGTATGTCCGGTGTGGTCTACGCCCTGGTGGGCAGTGTGGCAGTGCTGCGCTATCGCTACCCCCAGTGGCGCGATGTCCCTTCAGGGTTGGTGGTGTTGGCATTGGCTTGGCTGTTGCTGTGTGCCAGTGGCATAGTCACCTGGGTGTTCGGCGTGGGAGTCGCAAATGCAGCCCATATCGGCGGCTTTATCTGTGGGCTGCTGCTGGCCTGGCTCTATATTCTGCCTGGCGGGGGGCGATATTTTGCCGCGTCGCGAAGCCCTGTCGCGGTCGATGGAAAAGATACGGAAAACCGATGATCCTGCTGTTTGTCTATGTCCTGATTGCCCTCGGCTTCTCATTTTTGTGTTCCATCGCCGAGTCCGTCATCCTCAGTGTGACGACGCCTTATATCAGCCTGCTGGAGCGCGAAGGCCACAGGGCGGGCCCGGTGCTGCGCAGACTCAAAGGAGACATCAACGCGCCCCTGGCGGCCATTTTGACTCTGAACACCATCGCCCACACCGCTGGAGCCGCCGGCGCCGGTGCACAGGCGGCAGCGGTGTTTGGCAGTCAGTACCTGGGTATTGCGTCCGCCATCCTGACGCTGCTGATACTGGTCTTCTCCGAAATTATCCCCAAGACCTTGGGCACTTTTTACTGGCGGCAGTTGGCACCGGTGACGGCCTATGGCCTGCGCTTTTTGGTGTGGGTGCTGTTCCCTTTCGTAAAAATGTCCGAATGGCTCACCCGGGGCCTGTCCCACGGCCCGACACTCACCGGATTCAGCCGCGAGGAATTTGCGGTGATGGCGGAACTCGGCCGTGCGGAGGGGCAGCTGGAAGAGCGCGAGTCCAGTATTTTGCGCAACCTGTTTTTCACCCTGCAGGACCAGTCAGTGCGGGAGGTGATGACGCCGCGCACCGTGGTGTTTTCCCTGTCTCAGGACGCGACTATCGGCGAGGCTTACGAGGAGGTGGAGAAAAGCCATTTTTCCCGTATACCGATCTACGAGCGCGGTGATCCCGTGTGTGTGGTGGGGTTTGTATTGAAACAGGATCTGTTGATGGCTTACCTCAGCGGCCAGCGGGACGAAAAGCTGGCCGATTTCCGCCGCGACATGCTGATGCTGCCGGAAACGGCGACCATTTATCAGGCATTTCAGAAAATGCTCGCGCGGCGGGTGCAAATCAGCGCGGTACTGGATGAGTATGGCGGGCTCGAGGGACTGGTAACGCTGGAGGACCTGCTGGAGACACTGCTCGGGGAGGAGATTGTCGACGAAGCGGACCGGACGCCCGATCGCCAGGAACTGGCAAAGCGGTTGTGGCGCTGGCGCTCCAAACGCCACGGACTCAAGGTCGACACCAGTGAGGACGAGACGGATGATAAGGGCGCCGATTCGAGTGAGCGCGACAAGTCCGGCCGCAACAATTAGCCCGGCAATCCAACCGACGATCGCTTTTCAATTAGGTTGTCACCCTTGAAAACCTGCGCAATGACGCGGAATCGCTTGCACCGGCCTTTACCCAGTGGTAGCACATGCTTGTACCCCATTAGCCCGGCAACTTAATTTAGCGGGTCGCAAATCCAGCATGTCACTGCTTGATTTGTCGTGGAGGGTTTGCGGACATGCGCCACAAACCCGAGCTGAGAAAAGCCATAGTGGGCTCTTTCAGCAGCCTGTTAGTTGGCGGGTTTATAGCAATAAGTATGATTCAATCAGCTGCTGGAGGGCCGCATTGCCCTGGAAAGCCCACCAGTGCCGCCGGTAGAATACGCAGCTTTGATAGCACTGATGTAGAGAAGAAAGATGGGAAACAGAACGCCTCTATATGATGCACATGTCGCCATGGGTGGCAAACTGGTGGACTTCGGTGGCTGGGACATGCCCTTACACTATGGTTCGCAGTTGGAGGAGCACAATAAGGTGCGCAGCGCCGCGGGCATGTTCGACGTCTCGCATATGACGGTGGTGGACATAGACGGTGAGGGCGCGCGGGACTATCTGCGCCACCTGCTGGCCAACGACGTGGCCAAACTCGACGGTCGGCCCGGCAAAGCTCTCTACACGGGAATGCTCAATGAGAGGGGCGGAGTCATCGACGACTTGATCGTCTACCTGCGCGATCCCGGGTACCGGTTAGTCGTGAACTGCGCCACACGCGAAAGGGATCTGGCGTGGATGCGGCAGCAGGCGTCGGCTTTCGCGGTAACTCTGAGCGAGCGCCCGCAGTTGGCGATGGTGGCGGTTCAGGGCCCGGAGGCGATTGACAGGGCCAAGCAGGTATTGGGTATCGAGTGGACGGCGGCGATAGACGGGTTGAAGCCTTTTCACAGTGCGGTGGTGGGCGAATGGTTTGTGGCCCGTACTGGCTATACCGGTGAAGACGGTCTCGAGATCATGTTGCCGGGCGAGGACGCTGAAGGCTTTTGGCGTGCGCTGGCGGAAGCGGGCGTGGCGCCCTGCGGCCTGGGTGCCCGCGACACACTGCGCCTGGAGGCCGGTATGAACCTCTATGGTCACGAGATGGATGAGGATACCTCGCCCTTGGCAGCCAATATGGGCTGGACCATCGCCTGGGAGCCGGCGGATCGGGATTTTATCGGTCGCGCCGCACTGGAACGGGAAAAGGCCGCCGGTCCCGGTGAGAAGCTGGTGGGGCTGGTACTGGCGGAGCGCGGTGTGTTGCGCGCGGGGCAACCAGTGGTAGTCGAGGGGAGTGAGAAGCGGGGTATCGTCACAAGCGGCACCTTTTCCCCAACTTTGGGCCACTCAGTGGCACTGGCCCGGGTGCCTGCCGCCACTGGCGATACGGCGCAGGTGGAAATCCGCAACAAGCTGGTACCGGTGAAAGTTATAAAAGCTTGCTTCGTGCGCAACGGCAAGTCCGTTGTCTGACCGGCATGGGTCGGAGATGGCCCCGACCCCAGGCGACAGTGCGAAAAAATTATTCAAGAGACTTAATCGAGGAATCATCGCATGAGCGAAATTCGCAGTGAATTGAAATACTTGGCCAGTCACGAGTGGGCGCGCCTGGAGGAGGACGGTACCGTCACCATCGGCATCAGCGACCACGCCCAGGAAGCGCTGGGCGATGTGGTCTTTGTGGAGACCCCGGAGGTGGGTGCGGTGCTGGCCGCCGGGGACGAGGCTGGTGTGGTCGAATCCGTAAAGGCTGCCAGCGATATCTACAGCCCGGTATCCGGCGAGGTGGTGGCGGTCAACGCAGTGCTGCAAGACGCGCCGGAGACGGTCAACGCATCGCCTTATGACGACGGCTGGTTTTTTCGGGTGAAGCCCGCCGATGTCAGCGAGCTGGACAAGATGCTGAGTGCGGATGCCTACCGGGAGCAGGCCGAGGACTGACCGCTACAGGTGATTCCCAACATCTACTGGGGCTGTAGCAGAGCCTTCAGTCCCATCTTCTTCAGGGTTTGCTGCAGGGTGGCTTCGATTTCCTCCGGGCACTGCATGGCCAGTACCCTGCACAGCAGTTCCTGCGCCTCCGCGGTAGTGATTGCGCGCAGAGCCGCCTTGACCCGCAACAGGTTGGTTGCGTTCATGGACAATACGTCGTAACCCATGGCGAGCAGCAGCAGGGCGCCACCGGGATCACCCGCCAGTTCGCCGCAAATACCGACCTTGGTGTTGCAGGCGTGTCCCGTGTCGACGATTTCCCGCAGTGCCCGCAATACCGCCGGGTGCAGGGAGTGATAAATATTGGCCACGCGGCTGTTGTTGCGATCAACCGCGAGCAGATACTGGGTCAGGTCGTTGCTGCCCACCGACATAAAATCCACCTGTGCCGCCAGCTCCCGTACCTGGTATACCGCGGACGGCACCTCGATCATGAGGCCGAGGGGCGGCATGGCGATTTTGAAACCTTCGTCCAGCAGTTCTGTGTAGGCCCTTTGCACCAGTTTGCGCGCCGCCTCGAGTTCACCGACACCGCTGATCATGGGCAGCATAATGCGCAGATTGTCCAGGCCCAGGCTGGCTTTCATCATTGCGCGCACCTGGGCGAGAAAAATCTCCGGGTGATCCAGGGTTACGCGAATGCCGCGCCAGCCTAGAAAAGGGTTGGTCTCCTCAATGGGGAAGTAGGCCAGCGCCTTGTCGCCACCTATGTCCAGCGTGCGCATGGTGACCGGCCGAGGTGCAAAGGCTTCCAACTGCTCGCGATAGATCTCGCGCTGTTCCTCTTCGGAGGGGAAGCGGTCGCGCAGTAAAAAGGGTACCTCGGTACGGTAGAGACCCACGCCTTCGGCACCCCGCTCCAGGGACCGCACCACGTCGGCCATCAGCCCGGTATTCACCCACAGGCGCACCCGGTGGTGGTCGGCAGTCTCGCAGGGCAGCGCCGCCAGGTGGTCCAGGTTGCGCTCCAGTTCGCGCTCCTCGGCCACGATACTGTCGTAGCGCCGGCGGAGTTCACGTCCGGGGTGCACATACAGTTCGCCGCGGTAGCCGTCCACAACCAGATCGGCACCGTCCACCTGCTCGTAGGGCAGTTCCTGAGCCCCCATCACCGCCGGCAGTCCCATGGCGCGGGCAATAATAGCCACGTGGCTGTTGGCCGACCCTTTCACCGACACCAGGCCGATCAGCTTTTGCCGCGGTACCTCCGCCAATACTGCCGCTGTCAGCTCTTCACCGATCAGGATGGTGTTGTCCGGGTAGTCGCGCTCGCTCTGCTGCTGTTGGTGCAGGTGCATCAGCACCCTGGCACCCAGGTCGCGCACATCGGCGGCGCGGTCGCGAAAGTAGGAGTCGGACATGGCCTCGAAGCGGCGTACATGCTCCAGCATGACCTCTGCCCAGGCGCGGCTGGCGCTCAGTTGCTGGCGGATGCGGGCGATGACCTCCACCGCCAGAGAATTGTCGTCCAGCATGGCCGTATAGGCGTCGAACAGGGCGCGCTCCTCGCGGTTCAGCTCACCCTTGAGCCTATCCCCGACGGCGCGAATTTCCTCCCGCGCGCTGGCGAGGGCCTGGTGGAACAATACCAGTTCCGCCTCTACGTCCATGCAGCAGGCATAGGGCACTGCAGCTAGGTTGGCCAGGGGTGCGACGATGTGGGCGCGACCTATTGCCACCCCGGGGGAGGCTGCGAGTCCGCGGAACTTCGCCTCGCGGCGCTGCTCACCCATCACCGCCAGGGCACCGGTAGCCTCGGCGTGGGCGATAACGCCGGCCAGTTGTGCCGAGAGTGTGATCAGGAAAGCTTCTTCGCCCTCATCGAAACGGCGTTTCTCCTCCTGCTGCACCACCAGCACACCGAGCACTTCGCGGTGGTGAATGATAGGGGTGCCGAGGAAGGCGCTGAAGCGCTCTTCTCCGGTGGCGGGAAAGTAGTGGTAGGCCGGGTGCGCCTGGGCCTGTTCCAGGTTGATTGGCTCGGCGCGGGTGACTACATTGCCGACCAGGCCTTCGCCGGGTGCCAGGTAAACGTTGCCGACCGCACTGGGGTTCAGCCCCTGGGTCGCCATCAATACATAGGAGCCGGACTGCTTGTCCCGCAGGTACACCGAACACACACGGGTGTGCATCACTTCGCGCACGCGGCGCACAATAATATCCAGCACCGCGGTGAGGTCGCGGGCGCTGTTCACCTGCTGTACGATGGAACGCAATGATTCGAGCAAAGGCCTGTCCTCGCCTTGGTGGACTCGCAGTGGGGCCGCCAGGGGCGGTATGGGTCGCGCGCTTATCCCTGCCCGCGCAGCCAGCGTTTCTCCAATTGTATTTGTTGGGGCGCCAGTTCGGTCAGTGCGCGCCGGTAGACCTCGCGCTTGAAGGTCACCACTTTGGCGAGCGGGTGCCAGTAATTCACCCAGCGCCAGTGGTCGAACTCCGGCTTATAGCCGTTGTTGAAACTGACGGCGCTATCCGGCGCCTGCAGGCGCAGCAGGTACCACTTCTGCTTTTGCCCGATGCACAGGGGCTCGGTGCGGCGCCGGATCAGCCGCTGTGGCAGCCGGTAGCGCAGCCAGCCGCGTGTACAGGCTATGAAGCTGACCTGATCCCGGGTCAGCCCTATCTCTTCGTACAACTCGCGGTAAAGGGCCTGTTCCGGGGACTCGCCCGGGTTGATGCCGCCCTGGGGGAACTGCCAGGCATCCTTACCTCCAACCCGCCGCGCCCACAGCGCCTGGCCGCGGGCGTTTAACACAATAATGCCGACGTTGGGGCGAAAGCCCTCGGCATCGATATTGCTGTTACCAACACTGCCGTCTAGCTTCCGGCTTTTGTCGGGGTTGACACTGCGGTTTTGCTGTTTGGCGGATCGGCGGCGGTTCTTTCGTTCGGCTTGCGATGGCTTGCCGTCGCCCAAAATAACATCCTCACAATAGGGTGTGCGCGGCTGTAGGCCGCGCAGCTTGCCCGGCATTGTTCCACAGGGTGGGGGCAACGGCAATTGACAGTATTTGGCCGTGTGCGCTAGTCGTCAAACGGGTAACATTGCCCGCCGCCCACAGGTTTTTCGCAGTTCCGGGGCGGGGGTTTGGCGGCGACCGAAACCTGTTGGATCGACCTTCAAACGGAGGGATGGCAGTGCAACTGGCAATTTTTGACCTGGATAACACCTTGATCGGCGGAGACAGTGACCACGCCTGGGGAGAGTTCCTCGTGGAGCGAAACCATGTGGATGTCGCGCGCTATCGCTCTGCCAACGACCGCTTCCTGCGCGATTATCAGCGCGGGGAACTGGATATCTTCGCCTACCTGGAGTTTGCCCTGGAGCCCCTGGCACAGCTGTCTCGCAGCCAGTTGGACAATCTGCACCGGGAGTTTATGAACGAGGTTATCAGCGAGATCTGGCTGCCCGGTGCCGAAGCGTTAATTGGTCGGCATCGCCGCCAGGGGCGTCATATTATGATTATCACCGCCACCAACCGCTTCGTGGCGGAGCCAATAGCGACCCGCCTGGGTGTGGATACCCTGCTCGCGACCGAGCCGGAGCTGGTGGAAGACCGGTATACCGGCAGGGTGGTGGGCGAGCCCTGCTATCAGGCCGGCAAGGTGGCGCGGTTGCATCGCTGGCTGGCGGAGAATCCAGAGTTCAGCGCCGAGGAAAAGTGGTTCTACAGCGATTCCATCAATGATTTGCCACTGTTAGAACAGGTGGAAAATCCGGTGGCGGTCGATCCGGATGCACGGTTGAAAGAAGAGGCGCTGAAGCGTGGTTGGCCGGTAATCAGCCTGCGTGAAATGGACGCTTAACCCGGCGACTTGTTTAGCTGTCGGGTTATATAGCGGGGATCTCAGGGCCGCAGATTGCGTTTGTAGTTGCCCGTTTGGTCGTGCAGGGTTTGTGTACCTGGGCCGCAATGCCAGGTTGGGATAAGCTGGGTGGAGAGCAGCCGGGTAAGGTTTTTGCTGCGACCTGCCGGGGTCGGTACGGATTCCGCGCCAGCCCTGTGCCGCCTCTCTATAGCGGGCCGGCGGCTGCGATTGGGTCTGAACAGGTGCGGAAAGAGTTGTGAGGCCTGGGGGGCAAAGAAAAGTTGGGGGAACCAGTGATCGGGAATATTTGGGGTAAGGCGGGGCCGCTATTGTTTTTGGTGGTGGGGCTGGCCCTCGCCGCCTGTGACCGCGAGGCTTCGCCGCAGTTGCCGGATACGGAGCAAAAGTCGGTGGCGCGGCTGTTTAGTGTGGAGGCGGCTGAAACGCTGTCGAAGTCTATCTGGCAGTCTGGGCAGGCCCAGTTGATCGATACACAAGCGGCGGTGAATGAACTCAATGGCGCCGTTACGGGGTTGCTGGAAGCACCCAGCGAAGATCACCTGGAGGTGGCTAGGCTCGCCTGGCTGAACGCACATCGGCAGTTTGCCGCAGCGGTGCCCTACATCCGCCTGGGGTTTGCCCCGGCGACTCTGAGGGACGAAGGGCGCCGGCTGCAATTGTCGGTGGACAGCTGGCCGGTTCAACCCGGTTATCTGGATACGGTGCCCGGGTACTCTGAGAGTGGTATCGTCAATGACACCGCAGTCGAACTGACGTTGTCCAACCTGCGCAAGCAGCACCGCCTGACCGCCCACGAGGAGGCCAGTCTGGGATTTCACGCCATGGAGGTGATGTTGTGGGGGCCCACCGGGGAGCGTACCGCACAGCAGTTTGCGCCTGTGGGCGAGGGGCAGAAGCCCGAGGCGCGGGCGGCCAACCGCCGCCGGCAGCTGACCCGTTTGATCGGTCAGGCTCTGGCAGAGGATATCGACGAGCTGGCAGGGCGTTGGCCGATGGCTGCCAATGACCTTTCGCGGCATTTTCTCTCCCTGGATCCGGCAGCGCGCCTGCGGCAGATTCGGGCCATTCACACCCAGGTGGTCGATGAGGAATTGTTGCCGCGGCTACCGGAAAGCTCTGAAAGCGATGTCGAAAGCGGCCGCGCGGCGGACTCAAAACTGGCGCTGCTGGCTATGCTGGCAACCTTGCGCGAGAACTGGTTGATGAATAATGGCACCGGCCTGGCCAAGCTTTTGCTGGAAGCCCCGCAGGCAGAAGCCCTGGAGGGCACTTTTGCGATGCTGGAGGAACTGCTGCGGAATGCGGAGGACCCGATTGAGCTGGCGGAACCGGATCAGTTGGCGCGCTCGCGCGAATTGCTGGAGGAGCTGGCGGGGCTGATGAGCGGCACCGCGGAGGCCCCGGCGGCAGAGCAGGAGGTGACTCCGGTCTCCGCACCGGTCCAGGAGTGAGACCGCCCTCCCCAAAAAAGACAAACCCCGGCGCCTGGCCGGGGTTTGCGTTTGTGTGAGCCGCCTTAGCGGCGCTCCGCTACCAGCGTCGCACCGGGCCTGTGTCCACGTGGACGAAGTTGCTCTTGGGGTAGTAACCCACTCCACCCGCCTTGAGATCCAGCGCAGCTTGGCGAAGTTTGCTCAGGGCTACACCGGGCATACGGATGTCCAGAGCCATGCCGCGGGTGTGGTAGCTGCGGCGGGCAACACCGCGGCCGGCAGCGCGCAGTTTGGCGTTGGTCTTCTTTGAACGATAACCGGAGATGATCTCAATCTCGCCGTTATAGTTCAGTTTTTCCTTCAGCTTGTACACTATGTCGAACAGCTTCGGGTCCATGCGCGTTACCTCGTTGGCACGGTGGTCACGCAGCAGCCGGTTAAATTGCTTTAAGCCAGCGCTGTCATAATCGCCGTCAGACCAATAGGCGGTGTTCAGCCGTTCTCCGGTATGCAGATTGCGCATCTTCAAACTGCGGACCTTGCCTACTTTTGCCAATGCTGGCCCGGCACCCACAGCCGCCGCAGTTGCGCAGGTCACGGCCAGGAACCGGCGTCTGGATGGATTCTTCATACCCTACTTCCGCCTCGTCGTGTTTTTCAAAGCTGACTCGCATTCGCTATTGGCGCCATCGAGCATGCAGGGACTGTATAAAAAATAACCTAAGATTACAAACCTGATAGTGCTAATCAGCAATTGTTTGCAGGATTGCGCTGGTATTTTGTTTTACTTTGGGCTACCGCCTGGTCCTGGCTATGGGCTTCTGGAGGAAGTGGGCGGGGTGCGGCGAAGATAGCGTTGTCATTTTGTTTTCAGTCCGGGAATTTCATTTCTCTGTGACTGGTTGGTTTTAGCTTTGTCTTTTGTGGGTGAGGGGCCCACTTGAATACCGCTGTCCGACTTGTGCGAGCTGAGTTGGGAGGGGGGCGACGGTCAAGCCTGCCTGCTGTGGACCAAGTGAGTTGAACTAGTCGGATTCGTCCGATGGGTCGCGGTGATAGATGTCGCGGCGAAACTGCACCTGTCCGCTATTGTCCACCCAGGCGGTGATATAGGTGATCACCAGGCGCGGTGGCCGTTCGACACGGATATTGACCCTTTCCCCTGCGGCCGTGGCTCGCGCGACGCTCACCCTGTCCCAGCCCTGGCGGCGCAGCAGCGCATATGCCAGCTCCTCCGGTTCTTTCAGTCGCACACAGCCGTGACTAAAGGCGCGCTGGCGTCGTTCGAACAGGCTCTGAGCCTGGGTATCGTGCAGGAAAATGGCCTGGTTGTTGGGGACAATGAACTTTACCCGCCCCAAGGAGTTCTCCGGGCCACCCATCTGGCGCAGAGTGGCCTGGCCCGCCGCGGCGCGGGACAAACTGTCCTCTGTGATCGGTACCGTATTGCCTCCACCGTAACTGATCACGCGATAGCCGCGCCGGTGCATGGCTCCCGGATTGTTGCGTGCCTTGGGCAGCAATTCCGTCAGGAGAATATTGCGCGGTACAGTCCAGGTGGGGTTGAACACAATATTGGTAATGCGGGTCCGCAGTTCCGGTGTGCGGGTACTGGTTTTTCCCACTACGGTTTTCATGCGCAACACAACCCTGCCCTTTTCCACCAACTGCAACTGATAGGCAGGCACATTGACCAGGACATAGGGGCGCTCTTTCGGTAGTGAGAGTTTTTCCCAGCGATCCGCATTGACTTCCAATTGCCGCGCCCGCGTGCGCGGAGGCACCGCCAGCTCGCGCCGGGTGTATCGGTCCAGCCATCCGGTGGGTTCGAGACCATGGCGCCACTGATAGTGCTCAAGGGCCCTTTGCAGGCTGCCGTCGAAGCGCTGTAGATCCAAACCGGTGGAGTTCTGTAGGGGTCCCGGCAGTCCCTGGTGATCGCCATACAGCTGCATTATCCGGTAAAGCTGACGCACCCGCGGGCCATAGTCGCCGGGTTTCAACGGTGGGCCTTGGGAAAGGGGTTGCCACGACACTGACAGCCGGTGGTAGCGTTGGGCCTGGGTGCGCAACTGCGCACCCGCCCGCGCCGGGTCTAGGGCGGCCTCTGCCCGCTGCGTGTCAATGCCGTTTGCGGGGGTCGCGGTGGGCGGAACGCTGAGCGCTGCCGCCAGGCCGATTGCGGCCACCAGTGCCAGGTGGCCGCTCCTGAGTGCCATTGTTCAACCCCTCTGATCGCTTTGGGAGCCATTGTCTGCCGATGCATCGGTGGGGTCTGTTTGGTCGCGGCCGTAGATATCAGGCCGGAACTGCAGCAGCCCCTCCTCGTCGACCCAGGCACTCCAGTAAGCGATATACACCGGCAGTGGTTTCTTCAGCTCCACTGCCCGGGTGCGGTTGCTGTTGATATAGTGTTCCGCCCGTTCAGGGCTCCAGCCATTTTGCTCAGTCAACATCAAGCGGGCGAACTGCAGCGGTTTCTCCAGGCGAATGCAGCCGTGGCTGAAGGCCCGCTGGCTCTGTTTGAACAGGTGTTTGCTGTTGGTGTCGTGGAGAAAGATGGCTTCCGGGTTGGGAATTACAAACTTGACCCGCCCCAGTGCATTGCCGGGTCCGCCCTTCTGCTGCAGGGTGACCTTGCCCCGCCGGGTCGCGGCGATATTGTGGGCCGTAAAAGGTACAGAGCGCCCCTTGTGGTTCACCAGCCGGTAGCCGCTGGCGGTCAGTCTGGCGGCCCCCTTGGGCAGCAGCTCGCGCACGGCGATACTGGGGGGCACCCGCCAGATGGGATTGAACACCAGTCGGGTCAGGCGGGTGGTGAGCTGCGGTGTGGCGTGCACCGGCTTGCCCACCACCACGCGCATACGGAGTTGCTCGCGTTCATTGTGGATCAGTCGCAGGCTGAAATCCGGAATATTCACCACTATGTAGCGGGGTCCAAGGTCCCTGGGCATCATTTCCCAGCGGGTAAGGTTGGCCGCCAGAGTCCGCACCCGCTGCTGCGGGTTGACATTGAGAAGTCGCCGGGTGCGCTCATCCACCAGGGCGTCCTCCTGCAGTCCGTGGCGGCGCTGGAAGCGGCGCACTGCCCGCTGCAGGCGCGGGTCGTATAGATCGGCCAGATTGGTGTCGGTATGGTCACGCAGCGTAAGGTCGCCATACTGCATCAACAGGCTGCGCAGCCTTCTGACCCGGGGATGGCGCATTCCCGGCGCTAGTGTCTGCCCTCCGTCCAATGGCTGCCAGACGTCGCCCTGGGTCAGGGCGGTGTAGCGGGCCAGCTCCTCGCGCATCAAGGTGTACTGCCGGTCCACCGGAGTGAAGGGGTCCATGGTGTCGCCGGTGCCGCCCTGTAGCGGTTGACTGAGCATTTCCGGCGCGGTGGCAGTTCTGCTGTGGTCTGTCCCGTCAGCGGTGCAGGGTGTGCTGTCCAGCGCCAGGTAGAGTGCCAGCACCAGGGCGCCGCAATAATGGGGCGGGGCGTGCAAATACCGGTGATCATAGCCCATAAACTACCCCCGTGAGCCGGGAGGGCTCGCCATGGTTGGGAGACCTTACTGGCAGTGGTAATTTGTGACCGCCGCAGCGCCAATAATTTTTATGGCGCAGGCTTCCGGTCTAAGGGGGAAATGGGAATATGCCCCGGGGTCGCTGAGAGCCCGGGGGCGCTGAGGATCCCGGAATACCGGGGAGTCATTGAAGCTTGCGTCAGTACCGGGAGGAAGCCAGCCCAGGGGCCTTGAGGGGTCGATGGGTTGGCCATGAGGGGCGGTGAACAGCCGTCACCTAGCCGGTGAAGGTCCGGTCTAAAACTGATTGGCGCTTAGGCCGTCCTTATCGTAGATATCGGGGCGGAAATTGAGCAGTCCATCTCCATCGACCCAGGCGGTCCAATAGGTCACATACACCTTTACCCGTTGGGTCAGATTCACCTCAGTGGTCTCGTCGCCTACGGTGAGCTGATCGATACGCCACTGGTCCCAGTGGCCCTCGGGGCTCAGCAGAGCCTCCGCCAGGTGTCGCGGCTTCTCCAGCCGAATACAGCCGTGACTGTAGCCGCGCTTGGTCAGTGAGAAGAGGCTGCGGGCACGGGTGTCGTGCAGATAGATATCGTGTTTGTTGGGGATCTCGAATTTGATCCGCCCGAGAATGTTCTCCTCCCCGCCCATCTGGCGCATCAGATAGGAACCGGCACCGGCAGCGGACAGGTTTCCGTTAGTGAGGGGCAGGTGCTCGCCGCTGCCGCTCACCACCCGGTATCCCAGTTTTTCCATTCCGGCGGGATTGGCGCGGGCCTTGGGCAGAATTTCCTTTACCAGGATGCTGCGGGGCACTGTCCAGGTGGGGTTGAACACCACGCGGCTTACCCGTGTGGTGATTTCCGGTGTGGCGTGCTCCTTCTTGCCCACCACCACATTCATCGACAGTCGAACCCGGTCATTTTCCACATAATGCAGCTTGTATTCCGGGATATTGACCTGAATAAACCGGCTGCCGAGATCATTGGGCAGGGATTCGCGGCGGCGAATATTGAACTCCACGATACGTGCCCGCGCGGTGGGAGAGAAGTTCAGCCGTTTGCGGGTGCTGCGGCCGACAATGCCATCGGGTTTGAGGCCATGGCGCGACTGGAAACGCAGCACTGCTTCGTGCAGCCGGCGGTCGAAGCGGTTTCTCTCGCCATAGCTGTAGTAACTGGGAAAGTCACCATAGAGGGTGAGCATATCCCGCAGCAGGGCCACATGCGGGTGCTTGGCGCCGATGGTCATAGCCGGGCCGGCCGGCATGGGCCGCCAGCGGCCACTGGCGGCCAAATCCCGCAGGCGCACCAACTGGTCGCGCAGGGCGACAGCATCGCCACCGTAGGGGGCATTGTCCGGATAATAGGGGCCTTCGTTGTTTTCCGCCTGCCCGCTGGTTGTATTTGGGCTGTTACCGGCCTGGCGGTGTTGCAGTGTGCCGTAGCGAGATGGTGGACGGCCGGTGGAAAAGCGGGACCGGGTGCCGCCGCGCGCCGCATCGTTGGAATAGTGCCGCGAGCGGTCGATCTGGTATTGCTGCCGGTAGCGCCGGTAATTGTTGGTCGATTCGGCCCGGCGGCGATCATAACCGCGAAAATACAGGCGTCCACTGGGTGTCGGTTCGCTCTGGCGCTGGGGACGGAATGACACCAGGCGGAATCCCGGATCGTAATTCTGTACCGGTGTGATATCGCGGCGCGGCCGGTTTTTCGGCCTGATCTTATCCAGCTGAGTATCCTGGGCGTAGGAAACAAAAGCATCCGTCAACAATACGTCCAGCACTGCCGCCATTTGCAGGCGTTGGGGCGTGTCGCGCAGGGTGCGATCGAAATAGCCCAGGTGATAGCGGTAATCCACCATGCTGCTGGGGTTGCCGGAACTGGAGGCAGTCAGCTGCTTGAGCAGGTCGTTGGCGGTATCGCTCAGGCTGTAGTTGTCGAACCAGAGCAGCCGGTAGTCGGTTCGCTCGTAAATGCGCTTTACCGCGGCGGGGTTGAAGATCGGATCCTGGGCCGGCCAGGAATCCGGGTTTTCCACCAGCCAGCGCACTAGATGGGGGCGCACGGCATTTTCCGGCAATACCGGCACCGTTTTCTGATTGGCGGTGAAGGCGTAGAAGAGGACGAACACACACAGGCTGCCAAGAAAAAGCAGTGGCAACGGCGACTTGCGGGTGCGGTGCTTAGGGTTGAAATAAAACATGGTACCTCAGCGATGCTGCGGGGTCCGATGCGCCAACAGCCGCGCCCGCCGGACACCGGATCCTTCATACCTTCCCAACCGGTGGGGAGCCGGTCCCATGGTCTATCCCTGGTGGCGGCTCACCTGCGTCATGCGTCCCGCGCGACCTTCCTTATATATAGGCCTGGGCTGGCCCTTACGTTGCGCGTAAGTCAACCAACTTCAGCCTGTGAAACTAAGTATGGCAATAAACGCAAAACTTGCCTGACGCTTTAATCTTTTTATTGTCCCTGGACAGGTCTTTTCCTGACTATTCGGTCGGGATGGCCTGCCCGCCCCCTGGGCAGCGCCAGCGCGGGTCTGAAGAGGTCTCTGTGGCGTAGGTCAGTCGAGTGCAAAATGGCGCAGGGGCGCCAGTTTCTCGCCCCGCTGGTAGCTTTGCTCCCAGAATTGGATACGGCCATCTTTATCGACCGCAACCAGAGTGCTGGCGCGGGTGCCGTAGCCGCCGGAAGGGTCATCCGCATAGGCTGCGGGTAAGTCCCCCCGCCCGATTTGCACAAATATTGGCGACAGGGCCAGTTCCATCTGTTTGCCCACACCTGTGTCGGGCAGCGCCGCTTCCGCTCCGGGCTGCCGGTCCTGCAGCAGGGCCAGGCCTGGGTCCACAAAGTTATCGTCGTTGAGCTGTGTATCGATACCCTGCAGCAGCTGTGCAACCAGGTGTTTACCCTTTTCCACTTTGGGCCAGGGTGCATCCGGAGCGCCGTTGGAGATGCCGTGAATACCCGGTGTAAAGGCAAAGGGCTGGTGGCGGTTGCCGGCACAGATCAGCTCGCCGACCGCTCCGTGTTGATACAGCAGTGCATTGAAGCCGCGGTAACGCGACAGCTTCAGAGTAGCGGCATAGCGTGCGGGCAAAACCCGGTGGCGTAGGAAGGCCAGGGGTATGTCGCCGCGGGAAAGCGGGTCTACAGGGACCGGTTGCAAGGGTTCACGGATATTGGTTACCGCTGCGACCCGGCCGGGTGCCACGCCGGCCCAGGTGCCGCCGCCCTGCAGGTCCCGCCCGGCCACCAGGTCCGTGTCGGGCCAGCGTGCGGCGGGCTGGGTGGGGCGCCGGTAGTACTCGTCCCGGTTGGCGAATAGCAGCAGCGGGTATTCGGTGTGGCAACGGTAGGCGAACAGGAGAAGACACATGCAGTTTTGGGCTCCGTAGCGGGAGACGGCCCTTTCTCTTTGGGGGCCTTTGCCACCATAATACGCGCTCAGCTCCCAAACCTGACTAGCCCATGCTGACTTACCCAGAAATTGACCCGGTTGCGGTGTCCATAGGCCCGTTGAAAGTGCACTGGTACGGCTTGATGTACCTGGCCGGCTTTGCCGCCGCCTGGTGGCTGGCGTTGCGTCGCGCGCGCAAACCCTGGTCGCCGGTGATCAAATCCGAGGTGGAGGACCTGATCCTCTACTGTGCTATCGGCGTCGTAGTTGGTGGGCGGCTGGGTTACATGTTTTTCTATAACTTCCCGCAGTTGGTGGCTGATCCGCTGGCACTGGGGCGGGTATGGGAAGGCGGCATGAGCTTCCACGGCGGTCTTATCGGTGTGATGCTGGCCACAGTGCTCTATGCGCGCCGGATCGGCACCACCTTTGCAGACCTGATCGATTTCGTGGCACCGCTGGTGCCCATCGGCCTGGGTCTGGGACGGATGGGCAACTTTATCGGCCAGGAGCTGTGGGGGCGTGAGACGACGGTGCCCTGGGGCATGGTATTCCCGCGGGATCCGGATTTGCTGGTGCGCCACCCGTCCCAGCTCTACCAGGCTTTTCTCGAGGGCTTGGTGCTGTTTGCGGTACTGTGGTGGTTCTCCAGCAAGCCGCGGCCGCGGCTGGCGGTGGGGGGGCTGTTTGTGCTGCTCTACGGAATCTTCCGTTTTGCGGTGGAATTTGTGCGGGAGCCGGATAGACTTATCGGTTTCGACCTGTTCGGTTGGATGACCAGGGGCCAGCTGTTGAGCCTGCCGATGATTGCCGCCGGGGTCCTGCTGCTGGCATGGAGCTACCGTACCCAGCCACTGCCCCAGGGGCGTGTGCGGGAATCTGGCGGTTCCTGACATATGCGGCAATATCTCGACCTGATGCGCCATGTGCGCGACCAAGGCGCGGTCAAAAGCGATCGTACCGGCACCGGTACGCGAAGTGTGTTCGGCTACCAGATGCGGTTTGATCTGGCCGCGGGGTTCCCGCTGGTTACCACCAAAAAGCTACACCTGCGCTCCATTATTCACGAGCTGCTATGGTTTCTGCGCGGCGACACCAATATTGCTTATTTGCAACAACACGGCGTGCGTATCTGGGACGAGTGGGCCACGGCGGAGGGTGATCTGGGGCCTGTGTACGGCCGGCAGTGGCGCTCCTGGCCGGCCCCCGACGGCCGCTGTATCGACCAGATCAGGGCGTTGCTGCACCAGCTGCAAACCCGGCCCGACTCCCGCCGGTTGCTGGTCAGTGCCTGGAATCCCGCGGACCTGCCCGATGAGGGGGCCTCCCCGGCGACGAATGCGGCCGCCGGGCGCATGGCGCTGGCGCCCTGTCACTGTCTGTTCCAGTTCTATGTGGCGGATGGCAGGCTGTCCTGTCAGCTCTACCAGCGCAGCGCCGATATTTTTCTCGGTGTGCCGTTCAATATCGCGTCCTACAGTCTTCTCACTCTGATGCTGGCCCAGGTTTGCGGGCTGGCGCCGGGGGAATTTATTCACACCTTCGGTGACGCCCACCTCTATACCAACCATATGGAGCAGGTGGCGCGGCAGTTGGAGCGCGCACCACTGCCTTCACCCACCATGCACCTGAACCCGGAAGTGACGGATCTGTTCGCCTTTCGTTTTGAGGACTTCGAGTTGCGCAACTATGAGGCGCACCCCCATATTCCTGCTCCGGTGGCGGTCTGAAATGACGGCTGCTATTGCTATAATCGCCGCGGTTGCGCGCAATCGGGCCATCGGTATCGGCAATGGTCTGCCCTGGCGGCTGTCCGGTGACCTGAAGTTTTTCAAGCAGGTGACCATGGGTAAGCCGTTGGTCATGGGGCGCAAGACGTACGATTCCATCGGACGGCCGCTACCGGGACGCCGCAATATCGTCGTTAGCCGCGACCCGGACTGGTTCGCCCCCGGTGTTGAACCGGTGCCTTCCCTGGAGCGGGCGCTGGAACTGGCCCAGGGGGCTGCGGAGGCCTCCGGGGTCGGAGAGGTGATGGTCATTGGCGGGGCAGAGGTCTACCGCCAGCTGTTGCCCCTGGCGACCCGGCTGTACCTGACCGAAGTGGAGGCTGAGGTCGCCGGAGACGCTTTTTTCCCGCCACTGGGAGAGGGCTGGAAAGAGGTGACCCGAAGCTGTTACCCGGCTTCGAAAGTGGATGAATACCGATACTGCTTAGTTCAATACGACAGGTTAAAATAAAAACAACTTGATTAAATCATCATCTAACTGGTAGTTTTGCTTACTAATTGTACAAATAGCTGACTGCAAATGTGTGCGTAACACCCGGGATTGTTACCTGTTTGTTACCTTGCTACTCATGCAGGTCGATGGGAATCATCGGCATTTGAATAATCAATTCGGCTGTTTACAATGTGCGGCTCTTAGCTGTCTTCAAACCAAAACCCAACCGCGTTGTGGCAGCTAATCCATCGCGACCATGTTGTGAAATATCGAACCCACTGGGGGGTCTAATGAAAACCAAGCGATTCATGGCTGTGGCGCTGACCACTGCGCTGTCTGCCGGCGCACTCTATGGCGGCGTAGCCACTGCGGATACACTCGACAATGTTCTGGCGGTTGGCCAGCAGCGTACCACCGCTGCTCAGGCTTCCCAGAAGCGCATTGACAAGATCGCCGAAGAAACCAGCAGCCTGCTGCAGGACTTCAAGGTGGTCAACAAAGAGATCGACGGTCTGCAGGTGTACAACCGTCAGCTCGAGAAGCAACTGGCCAACCAGCGGACAGTGCTCAACGACCTGGACGAATCCATCGAGAATGTGACTGTAATCGAGCGCCTGATCCAGCCGCTGATTCTGCGCATGCTGGATGGCCTGGAGCAGTTCATCAAACTGGATGCCCCATTCAAGCTGGAAGAGCGCCTGGGCAACCTGGAGGGCGTCAAGTCCACAATGGATCGCTCCGACGTTTCCGTGGCGGAGAAATTCCGTCAGGTGCTGGAGCTCTACAATTTCGAAATGGAATACGCGCGCAAGATAGACAGCTACGGCGCGACCCTGGATGTGGACGGTCAGGAGCGCGAAGTCAACGTGCTGCAGATCGGGCGTATTGCACTGGTGGCGCAGACCACTGACTCCAAGATTTCCCTGGCCTACGACAAACAGCAGAAGGGCTGGGTCGAAATCGATGCTGGCGAATACCGCCGGGCCATTCTGCAGGGGCTGAAAATCGCCAAGAAACAGGCCACCACTGATATCCTGACCATGCCGATCCCGGCTCCGGAGGCTGCGCAATGAATACCTCTATCGCCAAACGCCTAGTATCCATGACGGCCGCCCTGGCCGCGGCTGGACTGATCAGCGTTACCGCTGTGGCGCAGGAAAAAGCCGCCACCCTGGATCAACTGTTGCAACTGGTGCGCAGCGCCAAGATCTCCGAATCTGCGGAGCACAAGAAGCGTGAAGCCGACTTCAGACGCCAGAAAGCCAATCAGCAAAACCTGCTGACCCAGGCTGAAAACACCCGCGATGCGGAAGAGCGCCGCTCGGCGGAGCTGGAGAACCAGTATCAGGAACAGGAAACCCTGGTGCAGCAAAAGCGTCAGCAGCTGGATGAGCGCATGGGCTCCCTAAAAGAGCTGTTCGGTCATCTGACCTCCACCGCTGGCGACCTTCGCGCCAACCTGGACAGCTCTATAGTCTCCGCCCAGTATCCGGGCCGCACCGAGTTCCTCGACTCTCTGATCGAAAAGATGAACTCCCAGACCAAACTGCCCACCATCGAAGAGATAGAGCGTCTCTGGTATGAGCTGCAGCGTGAAATCGTGGAATCCGGCAAAGTGGTCAAGTTCAGCGGTGCGGTGATCAAACCGGATGGCGAGCAGGCGGAGCAGGAAGTGGTTCGCGTGGGTAACTTCAACCTGGTCTCGGACGGTCGCTACCTGGAAATGACTGACGCCAACAAGATGGCCGAATTGATCCGCCAGCCGGACAGCAAATACCTGTCCATGGCCGCCGATCTACAGGCCGCAACCTCCGGCTTCCACGCCTTTGGTGTCGACCCGACGGGCCCCACCGGTGGCTCCTATCTCAAGGCCATGATCAACACTCCGGATTGGGTTGAGCGCTGGCACCAGGGTGGCCCAGTGGGCTACATCATCACCGCCGTGGGCGCCTTCGCCATGCTGCTGGCCATCTGGCGCCTGATCGCGCTGTCCGGCATGAGTGCCAAAGTGACTGCCCAGCTGCGCTCCTCTACCCCCAACACCAACAACCCGCTGGGCCGTGTGCTGGCGGTGGCCGAGGAGAACAAGGGTATCGATGGAGAGACCCTGGAGCTGAAGATGGAGGAGGCGGTACTGAAAGAGCGCCCCGCAATCGAGTCCGGTCTCAACCTGTTGAAGATTATCGCTATGGTGGCGCCTTTGCTGGGTCTGCTGGGTACCGTGACCGGTATGATCATCACTTTCCAGGCGATTACCATCTTCGGCGCCGGCGATCCCAGGGCCATGGCGGACGGTATCTCCTCAGCCCTGATCACCACCGTGCTGGGCCTGTGTGTGGCTATCCCGACCGTTCTGATGCACACCATTGTGAACGGCCGCGCCAAGCGTATCCTGCACGTTCTCGATGAGCAGAGTGCCGGTATCGTGGCGGAAAACGCCGAGCGTAAATAAGAGGAGGCGGCAACATGCACGCATTGATTGACGCATGGGCCGCCGTCAACGCCTTTATGGCGTCGGGCGGGCCAGTACTGCTTCTGATCGCCGGCCTGACCTTCTTTATGTGGACGCTGATTTTCGAGCGGGTGTTCTACTTCAACCGAAGTCTCAAGGTCGATGTGCAGGGTGCGGTGGACCAGTGGGAGGCGCGCCCTGAGCGCAAATCCTGGAGCGCGCACCAAATCCGTCACGCAATGGTTTCCCGGGTATCCGAGAAGATTCAGGACAATATGGACATGATCCAGGCCTGTGTGGCCCTTGCCCCCCTGTTCGGGCTGCTGGGTACGGTTTGGGGTATGATCAATGTTTTTGAGGTTCTCGCGATCACCGGTGGTGGTGATGCCAAGCAGATGGCCAGTGGTGTTTCCATGGCAACCATTCCCACAATGGCGGGGATGGTTGCGGCACTGTCCGGCGTGTTTGCCAACACCTATCTCACCCGCAAGGCGGAGCGCGAAACCCAGCTGCTGGAAGACCATCTGACGATGGATCACTAAGGCACCACACGAGGCGAACAGCTGCGCCTGTCCGCCGTGAAGGTTTAGCAAGCCGGATATTTTCGCCGGGGTGCCCATGGCGCGGCCCCCGGCGGGAAAGTTCGCTAAGAGAGTTGCAATGAGCAAGAAACAAAATACGGCAGAAGAGGAAGCTGGAGCGATTGACCTCACGCCCATGCTGGACGTGGTGTTCATTATGCTGATCTTCTTTATCGTCACCGCGACCTTTATCAAGGTGCCGGGCGCCGACGTGATCAAGCCGGAAGCGACGACCGCTGAACTCAAGACCGCCTCCATTCTGGTAGCGATTAACGAAAACAACGAAGTCTGGATCGCCAAGGAGCGGGTGGAAGACCGCATGGTCAAGCTCACCCTCGAGCGCCTCTACGCGGAGAATCCGAAGGGGTGGTTGGTGATTCAGCCCGACAAGAAAGCGAGTGTCGAGAAGATTGCCCTGATCGCCGATGCGGCCAGGAGAATCGGTATCGAGAAAGTTTCGGTCGCGACAGAAAAGAGTTGACAGCTATGAATCCGGTAAGATTAACAGGGGCGGGTGCGTTGGCACTGGCTACCACCTTTGGTCTGATCTTCACCATGCATCAGCTGATTGAGGCGAACATGAAAGCTCCGGAAGATGTGGAGCAGATCAAGATTGCCGATGTCGTGATGCCCGAGCAGGAGATCGAAACCCAGTACGACACCAGTAAGCCGGACAAACCGGACGAGCCGGAGGAGCCGCCACCCGAGGCGCCGGAGCCGGAGTTCGATGATCCGAATCTGGACAACAGCATCAATATTGCCGCGCCGCGGACATCGGTTGACCTGAGGGTTGGCGGTATCGGCGGTTTCGCCAGCGAGGGCGACTATCTGCCCATCGTGAAGGTCGCGCCCCAGTACCCCCGGCGGGCGCTGCAGCGGGGTATCGAAGGCTATGCAATCGTCGAGTATACGGTGACCAAAAACGGTTCCGTGCGTGACCCGCGGGTGGTGGAAGCCTATACTTTGGATGGCAATCCGACCACTATCTTCAACAGTGCAGCGGTCAAGTCTGCATTGAGATACAAGTACAAACCGCGAGTGGTTGATGGTGAGCCGATCGAAGTACCCGGTGTGAAAACCAAGATCAGCTTTACTCTGGACAAGAGCTAAAGGGGAGGCCTATGAAATTGACCACCATGGCGAGAGGGTTTTCCAGATTCGTTCTGCGTACCTCCGTGGCTCTGCCTCTGGTACTGGCACCGGCGGCGAGTGTCACGGTGCTTGAGGCGCTGGGTGTGTCCGCGACCTTCGCCCAGGCCGAAGCGCAAAGCGACCAGAAAACGCGCAAAGTGCCGGCGATGCGGGAAAATGTGTTCAAGAAACTGGGCAAGGTGCAGGAGGCTGCGGATGCGCAGAACTGGCCCGCCGCCCTGGCCGCGTTGCGGGACATGGAGGCCGGCAAGAGTAAATACAATGCCTACGAAGTGGCGCAGATGTATTACTTCTACGGCTTCGTCTACTACAGCATGGAGCGCTATCAGGACGCCATCAACGCCTATAAGCAGGTGCTTGCGCAGGGTGTGGAGAATATCCCGGTAGGGGTTGAGTTGAATACACTCAAAACCATCGCGCAGCTGTACCTGGCCACTGAGAACTACAAGAGTGGACTGGACTATCTGAATCGCTGGTTTGCCGCCGCCGACAAGGTGAACGCGGAGGACTATGCCCTGCGCTCCCAGGCCCACTACCAGTTGGGTGATGCGGCCAGTGCACTGGCCGACGTCAACCGAGCGGTTTCCATGTACGAGAAGGATGGCAAGGTGCCAAAGGAGAGCTGGCTGAGCCTGCAGCGCTTTCTCTACTATGAAAAGAACGACTACAACAAGGTGATCGATATTCTCGAGAAGCTGGTGAAGCACTACCCGAAAGGGGAGTACTACAAGCAGCTGGCGGGCATGTACGGTGAACTCAAGCGGGACAGGGACCAGCTCTATATGATGGAAGCGGCCTATGCCGCCGGGGCTCTGCAGAAAGAGAAGGAACTCCTGAATATGGCCTACCTCTACATGGGTAACGATACACCCTACAAGGGTGCCAAGGTTATCCAGAAGGGGTTCGATGAGAAGAAGATAGAGCGCACCTCCAAGAACCTGGAAACCCTGGCCCAGGCTTACCAAATGGCGCAGGAGTTGCAGAAGTCGATTCCGCAGCTTGAGGCGGCGGCCAGATTGTCCGACAAGGGTGATCTCTATGCGCGACTGGCCACCATCTACCTGGACCTGGACCAAAACCAGAAGGCAGTGGAGGTGGGTTCCAAGGCGCTGAATAAGGGCGGTGTCAAACGTCCGGATCAGCTTTACATTGTGATAGGCATGGCCAATGCGAACCAGAAGAAATACGACGCCGCACTGGTGAGCCTGAGGAAAGCACTGAAAGACGAGCGTTCCAAGAAGTTCGCCGAGCAGTGGATCAGCTTTGTGGAAGGTGAAAAGAAGCGTGAAGAGCAGCTGGCTATCTGACCGGATTCGCTTTTCGACGCCAAAAAGGCCGCACACTGCTGTGCGGCCTTTTTTTTGATGATTTCCTGTCTATCTTTCGGGCAACCTGACTAAATGTCGAACTATTAATGAGAATTATTTGCAAATTCACCAAAATCAGTTATTAATGGACTTGAGCTGATCAGCTTTTCCATGGCCGCCCTGTCGGCCGACCATTTAAACACCCGACAAGAATAAGGAGAGGTGTTATGGATAGAGCTTGTTCAGCAACCCCCTGGACCCAGTTCACACCCACTGCTTCTGCCCTCGCTGTGCGCAACTGGCTGCTGGCCGCTGTTGTGACTCTGTTACTGATAAGTGTGATGAGTCAGCTGATCACCACGGATTATCAGTTGCCGCAAACGAAGCCAAGTCCACCTATCGCCGATGTGCATCTACCCAAGTTAATACCAACTAAGAAAATTTACCATCGGCCGGAGATTGTGGATGACCCGCAACCGCAGCCCAAATGGCCGCGAAACAAAGAAACAGTGGATCCTGGGCCGGGTATCTTCACCATGGAGCCGCCAAAGCCGGGTAAATTTGGGAAAGATCCCGCATTGGTCAGCCGCGATCCGCTGCCGGTATTCAAGCCGGCTCCACGCTATCCATCGACTGCGTTACGGCG
Source organism: Microbulbifer discodermiae (assembly GCF_040742695.1). Lineage (NCBI taxonomy): Bacteria > Pseudomonadati > Pseudomonadota > Gammaproteobacteria > Cellvibrionales > Microbulbiferaceae > Microbulbifer > Microbulbifer discodermiae. The sequence goes on from NZ_JBFLAB010000003.1 coordinate 61,019, forward strand.
TGGACTGGAGGGCTATGTAGTGGTGGAGTTCAGCATTGGTACCGCCGGCAATGTGCTCAACCCCCGGATTGTCGGCGGCTACGACAATGCAGGCAATGCGACCGATGTGTTTAACCGTGCGGCCCTGGCGGCAGTGGCGCGGTTCAAGTATCAGCCGCAGCTGGAAGGTGGCGAGCCGACGGTACGCCACGGTGTGCGCAACCGTATCCGCTTTACCCTGGCGGATTAGCACCCTGTATAGAGTTTTCGGATACAGGCGCTAGTGGCCCGCTATTCATCATCCAGTGTCCGCACAGCGCCGCGGTCGGCGCTGGCGGCCAGCATCCCATAGGCCCTTAACGCCTTGCTCACCTTCCTTGGGCGCATCTGCACGGGGCTCCAGCCGCGGGCATTCATGGCTTGGCGGCGCCGCTCCAGCTCCCCATCATCGATGTCCACCTCTATGGTGCGCGCGGGGATATCGATACGGATACTATCCCCCTGTTCGACGAGGCCAATGGCCCCTCCGGACGCTGCCTCCGGGGATACATGGCCGATTGACAGACCCGAGGTGCCGCCGGAGAAGCGGCCGTCGGTAATCAGGGCGCAGGACTGGCCCAGGCCCTTGGATTTCAGGTAACTGGTGGGGTAGAGCATCTCCTGCATCCCCGGTCCGCCTTTGGGGCCCTCGTAGCGCACTATCACCGCCTCCCCTTCCTGCACATCTCCGGCGAGGATTTGTTCCACTGCGGCTTCCTGGCTCTCGACTACGCGCGCGGGCCCGCAGAAGTGCCACAGGGCCTCATCGACGCCGGAAGTCTTGACCACGCAGCCATCCGGAGCGAGATTGCCAAACAGCACCGCCAGACCGCCCTGGGCGGAATAGGCGTGCTGTACCGAGCGGATACAGCCGCGCTGGCGATCCTCGTCCAGACTCCCCCAGCGGGTGTCCTGGCTGAAAGCGGTCTGGGTGGGGATGCCCCCGGGGCCGGCGCGGTAGAAATCGCGCACTGATTTGTCGTCGGTGCGGCGGATATCCCACAGCTTCAATGCCTCGTCCAGGGAGTCGCTGTATACCGTGGGCAACGAGGCGTCCAGCAGACCGCCCGCCTCCAGCTCTCCCAGAATGGCCATCACCCCCCCGGCTCTATGCACATCCTCGATGTGATATTGCTGGGTATTGGGTGCCACTTTGCACAGCTGTGGAATCCTCCTCGACAACTGGTCGATATCCGCCAGGGAGAAATCCACCTGGCCCTCCTGTGCCGCTGCGAGCAGGTGCAGAATAGTGTTGGTGGAGCCGCCCATGGCGATGTCCAATGCCATGGCGTTGAGGAAGGCCCCCCGGTTGGCGATAGCCCTGGGCAGCGCCCTGGTGTCTTCCTGCTCGTAATAGCGTTTGGCGAGGGCAACTATTTCGCGGCCCGCGCGCAGGAACAGTTCCCGGCGGTCGGCGTGGGTGGCGAGGAGGGTGCCGTTGCCGGGCAGTGCCAGTCCCAGCGCCTCGGTCAGGCAGTTCATGGAGTTGGCGGTAAACATACCGGAGCAGGAGCCGCAGGTGGGGCAGGCGGAGCGTTCGTACTCGGCCACCTCCTCATCCGATGCGCTGTCGGTGGCCGCAATGACCATCGCATCCACCAGGTCCAGCTTGTGCTCCGAAAGCTTGGTTTTTCCCGCCTCCATGGGGCCACCGGAGACAAAGATGGTGGGAATGTTCAACCGCATGGCGGCCATCAGCATGCCGGGTGTGATCTTGTCACAATTGGAAATACACACCAGGGCGTCGGCACAGTGGGCATTCACCATATACTCCACCGAGTCGGCAATAATTTCGCGGCTCGGCAGGCTGTACAGCATGCCGTCGTGACCCATGGCGATACCATCGTCCACCGCGATAGTGTTGAACTCCTTGGCGACTCCACCGGCTTTCTCGATCTCCCGGGCGACCAGCTGACCCATGTCCTTCAGGTGCACATGGCCCGGTACGAACTGTGTGAAAGAGTTGGCCACCGCGATAATGGGCTTGTGAAAATCGTCGTCTTTCATCCCGGTGGCACGCCACAGAGCGCGGGCGCCGGCCATGTTGCGGCCGGCGGTGGAGGTTCTTGAGCGGTATTCAGGCATCTTGGTCAGTCCGCCAAAGCAGAAAAGGGGGGCTAGCTTAACAAAAAAGCGCCAAATTCGGGACAATTTGGCGCTTTACGAAAGCTAATTGGTGTTTCTTAGGATACAAATCCTGCCTGGATGGGTCCAGGCGGCAGCTTGTCTCTAGGCCAACCGTTTTTGGAGTACGCGGGAATTTCGCTGAATATTGTAGAGAGACTTCCGCGCCGCAGGTAAGTCCTGTACCGCTGCCACCGTGAAGCCTTGTTCGACGAACCAGTGCTCCGCCTGGGTGGTGAGCACATAGAGGGCATCGACACCGAGTACCCGCGCCTGTCGCTCCAGGTGGTGGAGCAACTTGGCCCCGCGGCGGTTGCCGCGGAAGTCCGGATGGATGGCGACACAGGCGATCTCCGCAGCCACGGCCTCGCCTCGTTTATCCCGAATGGGATAGAGCGCAGCGCAGGCTACTGGTGTGCCGTCCACTTCCACCAGGGTGAAGTGGTCAATCTCGGCCTCCAGCTTTTCCCGCGGGCGCCGGACCAGTATCCCCTGCTTTTCCAGCGGGCGGATCAGCCCCAGAATACCCCCCACGTCGGTAATGCGCGCACGTCGCACCACCTCGTAGCTGTCCCGGTAAATCATGGTGCCGGCACCTTCGCGGCGAAACAGTTCCTGCACCATCGCCCCGTCCTGGGTGTAGCTCAGCAGGTGGGCGCGCGGAGTGCCGGCGTTACAGGCGCGGATGGCGCAGTCGAGGGCACCGGACTGCAATGCCTCCGCGCGCTGCTCGGCCTGTACCAGGCTCAGTTCAAATAGCGGCTGGCCGTCCATCAGCAGCTGGGGCGCACGGCGGAAAAGCACCAGCTTCTCCGCCTGCAGCGCGCGCGCCGCCTCGGCGGCCAGTTCCAGATAGTTCACATTGAACAACTCCCCGGTGAGCGACGTGCCCAGGGGTGACAGGAGTACCAGTGCCCCCTGTTCAAGAGCGAGATTGATGGTATCGGTCTCCATGCGCCGCACTGTGCCGGCCCAGCCCAGATCTTCGCCGTCCAGGACGCCGATAGGACGCGCGGTGACGAAGTTGCCGGAGACCACTTTGAGGGCCGAGCGCGCCATGGGTGAGTCCGGCAGCCCCTGGGAGAAAGCGGCCTCGATATCGAAGCGCAGTGTTCCCACGACGGACTTGATCACCTCCAGTGTGTCCCGGTCCGTAACCCGGATATTGCCGTGAAACTGACAGCGGCGGCCGTGCCCGGCCAGAGCCTGGTTGACCTGTGGCCGCGCGCCGTAGACCACCACCAGCTTGACCCCCAGGCTCACCAGCAGGGCCAGGTCGTGCACCAGATTGCGAAAATTGGCGTGCTCCAGGGCCTCGCCGGGGAGGGCGATCACCACAGTACGGCCGCGCAGATCGTTGATGTAAGGCGCCGCATGTCGAAACCAATTGAGGGAGGCGTTGGTGTCGCTCAAGCTCAATTCCCCTGTCGTTAACTTTTACCAGTGCGCCTTTAGGGCCAACTCAGTTAGTGTGAACAGGCCCGGACAGGGCGCCGGTTTCCCCTTGCAAATATAAGCTTACAGGCAAAACTTGGCGATCAGTCCGCGCAGTATGTCTACCATCGGCTCTATGCGCTCCTGCCCCAGATACTCGTCGGGCTGGTGAGCCTGATCGATATCGCCGGGCCCCAGCACTATGGTGTCTATGCCCATGCGTTTGAAATAGGGCGCTTCGGTGGCGAAGGCGACGCTTTCCGCCCGGTGTCCGGTGAGTTTTTCTGCGGTTTGAACCAGCTCGCTGTGGCGATCCTGCTCAAACGCCTCGGTGCCGTCAAACAGTGCCCGGCACTGCAACTGCACCTGTTCTTCACTGACACTGTCCTGCAGGCGCCGCTCCAGTTCCCCGCACAGATCTGCCAATGCCATGCCCGGCAGGGGGCGCAGGTCAAACTGTAATTCCGCTGAGCCACAGATGCGATTGGGGTTGTCACCGCCGTGGATACAGCCCAGGTTCATGGTGGGAACCGGCACCGCAAACCCGGGGTTTTGGTAGCTGTCCTGCCACTCGGCCCGCAGTGTCAGCAGCGCGCCGATGACCTTGTGCATCGCCTCCAGCGCGCTGGCGCCCAGGGCCGGGTTGGAGGAGTGGCCGGAGCGGCCGGTGATCCGCACCGCCTGCATGGTGATGCCCTTGTGCATATGCACCGGTTTCAGGCCCGTGGGTTCCCCCACCACCGCGTAGCGCGCGCGCGGGCGGCCGGCCTTTACCAGGGCCCTGGCACCCGCCATGGAGGTTTCCTCATCGGCAGTGGCGAGAATGATCAGCGGCTGCCGCAGGGGTTTGTCGAGAAAGGTTTTTGTGGCTTCGATGGCCAGGGGGAAAAAGCCTTTCATGTCCGCAGTGCCGAGCCCGTACAGGCGGCCATCGCGCTCCCGCAGCTGGAAGGGGTCCGACTGCCAGCGGCCCTCGTCGTAGGGCACTGTATCCGTGTGTCCGGCCAGTACCAGGCCGCCGTCGCCAGGGCCGCCCGCGGATAGTGTGGCGATCAAGTTGGCTTTGTGGGGCTGCCCCGGCAGCGGCAGGATTTCGGCCTTGAAACCGAGTGTTTCCAGCCAGGCGGCGAGCAATTCGACCACCGCCAGGTTCCCCATATCCAGTTTGGGGTTGGTGGCGCTGACACTGGGAAGTGCCACCAGTTGCTCTAGCTGCCGCATCAGGTTTGGAACTGTCGCCATCGTCCGCCTCATTCTGTGCTGTTTCTACACAAGGGTCCACGTGATTGGCCGTCAACCAGGCAGGCAAACCCTTGGCCTTTCCGTTGGATCGCCGATACTCAAATAGTGGCGCAACAGCCTCTGGTGCGAAAGTCCGTGTCGCTTAATCCGGCAGACCGGCAGCTGCTGTTCTGGTGCGGCCCCGGTTGTAGCGGCCACTGACAACCACCGCCGCCACGATGACCACGCCGCCAACAAAAAGCCGGGTAAGGTCGGTTTCGCGATTCCAGAGTAACAGATTCACCAACAGCCCGGCGGGTACCAGTGCGTTGTTCATGGCCGCCAGGGTAGCGGCGGATACCTGGGTGGCGCCTTTATTCCACAGAAAATATCCCAATCCGGAGGCGACGATACCCAGCCACAGGAGCACCGCCCATTGTTCCACCGTGTGCGGATAGTTGGGCGTCCCGAGTCCCCACCAGGCGCCGGTGGCCACCAACAGGGCTCCCAGGTAAAACCAGCCGAAGGTCTGGCGCACCGGCAGGCGGGGGTGGGTTTGTGCGAACCGTCGATAGGCGACCTGGCCGAACGCGAAGCAGAGATTGGCGCCCTGCACGACGCAAAAGCCGCGCCAGAACTCGCCGGACAGATGGTCCCAGCGAATGATTGCCGCTCCAAATACCGCCACCGCGGCAATCAGCAGATTCCAGCCCGACAGCTGCTGTGTCAGCAGGTCGTAGATCAGTGCAAGGTACAGGGGGGTGAAGATGGTAAACAGCAGTACTTCCGGCACACTAAGCAGCAGAAATGACTGATAATAAAACAGGTACATCAGCCCCAGCTGGACCGCGCCTATACCCATCAGGGCAAAGGCGCTACGGGCCGGCAGGCCGCGCCATTGCAACAGCGGGAGAAATACCAGTGCAGCGAGAAATACCCGGCTCAATACCGAAAAATAGCTGTCCACCTGTCCGGCCAGGTAGACGCCGATCAGACTGAAAGAAAAGGCCCAGAGGGCGGTGACAAATATGAGTAGTGGCATTGGAAGAAAGGTGTCTCGTGGGCGATGATCAGCGCCGGGCGCTGGCCTGCCTGTGGCAGTGCCTGGGCCGGGTGAGCGAATTTAGTTTTACCGCCAGCAATGGCCCCGGCTCTGCCACCGATTGGCACGGTCACGGGCGCGGTCAGGTTGTAGCCGAAACAGCGGCCTCACAGTTACTGTTCGAGGAAAGCGCGCATTTTACCCATAGCGACGGGCGTCGGGTCAAAATGCAAAACCGCTATCGCTGGACTCTGTTGCAGGACAGCCTGAAGCTGGAACACCTGCGCCGCGCTGTGCCGGTACTCTTGTTTGAATTGGCGCCAGTCACCGCCCACGGCTTCCGCCAGGTGACTCCCCATCATTGCGGTCGCGATACCTATACCGCTGAACTGTTACTGCACCGGCCGGATATCGAGCTGATCTGGCAGATACAGGGACCGCATAAAAATGAGCGGCTGCACTACCACTACTGGTGAACAACCTGCTAGAGCCTGATTTCACCGCGCATATAGGTCACGGCCCTACCCCGCAATATCACTCTGTTGCTTTGCAACTGGCATTCCAGCACTCCTCCGCGGGCGGAGATCTGCCGCGCCTGCATTTGTGCCAGGTCCAGCTTTTCCGCCCAGTATGGCGTCAATAGGGTATGCGCAGAGCCGGTTACCGGATCTTCGTCGATGCCGACATTGGGGGCGAAAAAACGGCTGACAAAGTCGCATGGGTACTCATCGCCGGTGGCGGTGCACACCACTCCCTGGTACGGCAGGGCGGCAACGGATCGCATGTCCGGTTTCAGTGCCGCCACCTGGGCGGCACCGGCAAATTCCAGCAGCAGTTTTCCCCCTTCACTTTCTTCCCTGACCGCGTTGCGTGGCAGACAGCCGAAGGCCTGCTTTAAGTTGTCGGCAAAAGCCCCGCTGGTGGTCAGGGGCTGCATCTTCTGCGCGGGAAAGTCCATCGAGATCAGATCCTTCTCGCGCTGCACCCGCAGCTCGCCGCTCAGGGTACTAAAGAGAATCTCCCGGTGCCCGCAGCCAAGCTCGGTCCACAAAAGGTGCGCGGCCGCGAGGGTGGCGTGGCCGCAAAGGGGGACCTCCGACGCTGGAGTGAACCAGCGCAATTGGAACCCCGCCGCGCTCGGCACGGTAAAGGCGGTTTCCGACAGCTGGTTCTCGGTGGCTATCTGCTGCAGCAGGTCATCGGGCAACCACTGTTCGAGAGGCACCAGGGCTGCCGGGTTGCCTCCAAACAACTCCGCTGTGAAGGCATCGGCCTGAAAAATGGGTAGTCGCATGAACATTCCTTTTGCGGGTGGCACGGTGGTGCAAAAAAAAGGGAAGCGCATAAGGCTTCCCTATTTTTATCAGAGCAAAAGACCGGTTGCTAGAACAGGCCCTAGCCGAATATGCCTTTAAAGAAAAAGAAAAACAGGATGGCAAGGCCGGCGCCAGCCGGCAATGTGACCACCCAGGAGGCGGCAATGGTGGTGACCATACGCAGGTTGAGGGCGCCGATACCTCGGGCCAGGCCAACGCCCAGCACAGCACCTACCAGGGTGTGAGTGGTGGAGATCGGCAGGCCGGTTCCTGAGGCCAGCACCACTGTGGCCGCCGCACCCAGCTCGGCGGCAAAGCCGCGGCTCGGCGTCAGTTCAGTGATCTTGCGGCCAATGGTGGCCATGACCTTAAAACCGTAGGTAGCCAGGCCCACGACGATTCCCAGTCCGCCCAACAGCAGTATCCACGAGGGCATGGTGGCCTTTGCGGTAACCGCCCCCTGCTGGATGGTATTGACCACCGCCGCCAGCGGTCCCACGGCATTGGCGACGTCGTTGGAACCGTGGGCGAACGCCATGGCGCAGGCGGTAAAAATCATCAAAATCGCAAATACCCGCTCCACATTGGCAAAGCGGTTTTCTTTTTCCCGCTCCGGGTCGCGCTTGACGCGCTTGAGCATCACCACACCCACAGCCATAACCACCAAGCCGACAATGGCCGCTATACCGGCATCCTGTATAAAGCTCAGCTGGATAGCGGCATCCTTGAACACATGTTTGAGACCCTTGGTCAGAGTCACCATGGCGATCATCCAGCCTACGGCAAACATGTAGAAGGGAATGTAGCGCTTGGCATTGCTGAAGGGATCTTCGGTATTGAGGATCAGCCGCTGCACGCTACGAAACAGCATGAATGAAATGGTGCCTGCCAGCACCGGGGATACGACCCAGCTGGCAACAATGCTGCCCACCTTGCCCCAGGAGACCGCGTCGACGGAAATGCCTACCGCGGAAAAGCCGACGATAGCGCCGACAATGGAGTGGGTGGTGGACACAGGCCAGCCGAGGATACTGGCGATCAGCAGCCAGGTACCGGCAGCCAGCAGCGCCGAGAGCATACCGTAGACAAGTAGCTGTGGCTGGTCGGAGAATATCTCCGAATCGATGATGCCCTTGCGGATGGTGGCCGTGACCTCTCCGCCCGCCAGATAGGCGCCGGCGAACTCAAATACCATCGCGATCAGAATTGCCTGCTTGATGGTCAGCGCCCGGGAGCCCACGGAGGTGCCCATGGCGTTGGCAACGTCGTTGGCGCCTACACCCCAGGCCATAAAAAAGCCGAAAATACAGGCGAGAATCAGCAGAATAGTGCCGTACTGGCTGATAATTTCCACGGTGCCCCCTTAGCGTGCCAATAACAATTGCAATCGGTTACCCACGCTGTGGGCGCGATCGGCCAGGACGCCGATCCATTCAATGACCCGGTAGAGGAAAATTACATCCACCGGTGGCAGTTCTTTTTCGATTCCGAACAGCTGCGCGCGGATTTCCACTTCCAGCCTGTCGGACTCGCGCTCCAGGTCGTCCAGTTCCTCGGTCATACGCTGGACGATTTCCACTTCCCGGCCCGCGAAACCGGATTCCAGCAGCTCATCCAGTTCGTTGATGGCCCGCAACGCCTGGGCCGAGGCGGCTACGGCGCTGTCGACAAAGGTTTTCATCTTCGGCTGCAGATCCGCGGGGATCTCCATCTTGCGGCCCGTGGCCAGCCCGGCGATATCCTGGGCGGTATTGGCCACTTCGTCCTGGGCCCGCAGCAGTTCCAGCAGGTCGGAGCGGGATACCGGCAGAAACAGGCTGTTGGGCAGGTGCAGGCGCAGGTCGCGCTTGATATCGTCGGCGTGATTTTCGCTGGCAGAAATGCGTTTTTGCAGTGTTTCCGCCGTTTCCAGGTCGCGCTCCATCAGGGCAGCAAAGAAGGGCACCAGGTCGGCGGCGGCCTGCTGGGCGGCGGCCATGTGCTCCTTGATGGGTTTGATGGGGGACTGGCCAAACAGGTTGGCGATGTTGGACAAGGGCATGGTGAGCTCCGTTGCTCTGGACGCAAGCGCGGCATGGTACCCCAAGATGTGCGCAGCGCGGTAATTCGGGGCAAAGTGCACTGTGGTACGGCGCCGATAGAGCTACAATGCGCCGTCAGGCCAATCGAAAATAGATGATGGAGTGTCCGCTATGGGGGCCAGATTGACGGACAGGGTACTGGACTTGCCGGGTTTGCTGGAGGAGCTGGTGTCGGCGGGGCTGGTGAGTCGCAGGGATGCCAACCGCCTGGTGGGGACGCCGCGCTCCGCCGAACAGGCGCAGATGCACCCGCTCACATATATCGCCAGCTGTGCACTGGAGCACCAGGGCGACGCCGGTGGGGTGCTCGGCGCGGAACTTCTGACCCAGTGGCTGGCGGATGCTTCGGGCCACGACATCTATCACATAGACCCACTCAAGGTGAATGTGGCTGCCGTCACTGAAGTGATGAGCTTCCAGTTTGCCAAGCGCCACGAAATTTTGTGTGTCGAAGCGGGTCCCGAGGAACTCCTGGTCGCCACTGCTCAGCCCTATACCAGCGGTTGGGAGGAGCAGCTGGGGCACACCAGCGGCCGGCAGATCAAACGGGTGGTGGCGGACCCGGCGGATGTGCGGCGCTACTGTGTGGAATTCTATTCCCTGGCCAATTCCATTTCCGGGGCCAGCGGTCTCAAGGGTAGCTCCTCTTCCGGTAACTTCGAACAGTTGCTGGAGCTGGGCAGTCTCAAGGACCCGGACGCTAACGACCAGCATATCGTCAACATCGTCGACTGGTTGCTGCAGCACGCTTTCGATCAGCGTGCCAGTGATATCCATATCGAACCGCGCCGCGAAATAGCGCGTATCCGCTTCCGGATCGACGGTGTGCTGCACCCGATCCACGAGTTGCCGGATCAGGTCAACGCCGCGGTGACCAGCCGCCTGAAAATACTGGGCCGCATGAATGTGGCCGAAAAGCGCAAACCCCAGGACGGCCGCATCAAAACCAAGCGCCCGGACGGCAGCGAAGTGGAGCTTCGTCTGTCCACACTGCCCACCGCCTTTGGTGAGAAACTGGTGATGCGGATCTTCGACCCCGAGGTACTGGCGCGCTCCTATAGCGACCTGGGGCTCAGCGGCGACGACCTGGCGCGCTGGCAGGCGATGCTGGGGCGCCCCAACGGCATAGTGTTGGTCACCGGCCCCACAGGTTCCGGCAAGACCACCACCCTGTACACCGGCCTCAAGCAGCTGGCCACCAGTGCGGTCAATGTATCCACCATCGAAGATCCCATTGAAATGGTGGAGGAGAGTTTCAACCAGACCCAGGTCCACCACACCATAGGGCTGGATTTTGCCGCCGGTATCCGCACCCTGATGCGCCAGGATCCGGACATCATTATGGTGGGGGAGATCCGCGACCTGGAGACAGCACAGATGGCGGTTCAGGCGGCGCTGACCGGCCACCTGGTTATTTCCACTCTGCACACCAACGATGCCCCCACCGCTGTGACCCGCCTGCTGGACCTGGGGCTGCCACACTATCTACTGAAGTCCACAGTGTTGGGCGTGATGGCCCAGCGCCTGGTGCGCACCCTCTGTCCGGCGTGCAGGCAGGAGGGCGCTGTCGACGACGGCGACTGGCAGGCGCTGGTACGGCCCTGGAAGGCGCAGTCACCGCAAACCGTATACCTGCCGGGGGGCTGCCTGGAATGTCGCAACACCGGCTACCGGGGCCGGCAGGGGATCTACGAGATACTGCCGTTCAGCACGTCAATCCAGGCCCTGGTGACCGCCGACTGCGATCTGGAGCAGCTGCGCCGCCAGGCCATGCGTGAGGGTATGAGCAGTCTGCGGCTGTCCGGTGCCAGAAAAGTCGCTGCCGGTATCACCACTGTGGCGGAAGTACTGCGGGTGGCACCGCCACCGGACATCGCTTTTTGATCTCTGCCGTGACACGACCTGAGTATGATGAGCTCCCCTATGTTTGACCCGGATATCTGTCCCGTGGCGCTGCAACCGCTTTTACAGCGGCGCTGGCACCATTGGGTGGACTCGGTAGAGCCGGAAATTGCGTTCGAGGTGGAGGCGCTGCTCGGCGACGGGGACAATCAACTGGCGCTCGCCCGCTGCCTGGTGGGCTCTGAATTTTTCCTGCAACAGTGCTGCCGTTTCCCGACGCTGTTGCCGCAACTGCTGCAACGGGATGATCTGGGGTTGTCCGCCGATGGGCTGGGCGTTATCGGCACAGAGGCGGAATTGCAGTCGGTCCTGCGGCATCTGCGCAACCGGGTTACGGCCGAAGTGATCTGGCGCGATTTTGCCGGTCAGTGGGACATTCCCACCGCCTGTGGACGACTCACGGATCTGGCGGAACTCTGTATTCAGGTGGCGCTGGACTGGCATCACCGGGCACTGGTGTCCCGCTATGGTGAGCCCCGCGATGGATTGGGGCGGCCACAGTCACTGCTGGTGCTGGGTATGGGCAAGCTGGGTGCGCGGGAATTGAACTTGTCCTCCGATATCGACCTGATTTTCGCCTTCCCGGAGCCCGGCCATACGGATGGTGCAGAGGCGCTGGAAAACCAGAAGTTTTTTCAGCGCCTGGGCCAGCGCCTGATTAAGTCCCTCGACACCATCACCGCCGGCGGTTTTGTGTTTCGTGTGGATATGCGCCTGCGTCCCTATGGCGACAGCGGCCCGTTGGTGAGCCATTTCGCCGCTCTGGAGGATTACTACCAGACCCAGGGGCGGGAGTGGGAGCGCTTCGCCATGGTCAAGGCGCGCCCAGTGGCGGGAGATCCGGAGGCCTGTGCCGAACTGATGGAATTGCTGCGGCCCTTTACCTACCGCCGCTATATCGACTTCAGCGCCATCGATGCCCTGCGGGAAATGAAAGCACTGATTCAGCGCCAGGTGCGTGCCCGTGGGCTGGACAACAATATCAAGCTGGGGCCCGGCGGTATTCGCGAAGTCGAGTTTATTGCCCAGGCCTTCCAGCTGATCCGCGGCGGGCGCGAGCCGGCCCTGCGCGAGCGCAATCTGCTAAAGCTGCTGCCGCTGCTGGAGAGTGACGGACATCTGGCCCAGGGGGTCGCGCAGCAACTGGTAAACGCCTATCTGTTACTGCGCAGAGTGGAGCATGCGCTACAGGCGGAGCGGGATCGGCAAACTCAGTCGCTGCCGGCAGAATCGGAGCACTGCGAGCAACTGGCGTTTGCTCTGGGTCGGGCGAACTGGGTGGCGCTGGAAACCGAATTGAAGGCGGCGCGGAGGGTGATTGAGCGGGAATTCGATCGGGTGATTGCACCACCTGAAGAGATTGCCGAGTCCAATGCTGCCGAGGAGTTGCAGAGCCTGTGGCTGGGGTGCGGTAGCGACGCGGGGAAGGAAGCCAATCTGGCCACACTTGAGCGGGCGGGGTTTGCGCCGCCCGGCGAGGCGCTGCGGCTGCTGTCGGAACTGGCAGGCGCGCGGATCGTTGCCGCGTTACCCAATACCGCACGGGTGCGGCTGGACCGCTGCATACCGCTGTTGCTGGCGGCTGCGGCGGGAGAGCCACAGCCGCTGCTGGCGCTGGACAGGGTGTTGCCCCTGATACGCGCGGTGCTGCGGCGCAGCGCCTATCTGGTTCTGATCAACGAAAACCCGCCGGTGCTGACACAGCTGCTGCGCCTGTGCAGTGCCAGCCCCTGGATCGCTGATCAATTGGCGCGCCATCCCATCCTACTGGACGAACTGCTGGACTCGCGCCGGTTGTTGGTGCCAGCCACGGCGCGGGATATTGCTGACGAATTGCGCCGCGACCTGCTGCGGATCGACCCGGACGACCTGGAAACACAGATGGAGGCCCTGCGCCACTTCAAGCAGGGTCAGAGCCTGCGTATCGCCGCTCAGGAAGTGAGTGGCGCCCTGCCATTGATGAAGGTGAGCGACTCCCTCACCTGGCTGGCGGAGGCCATCCTGCAGCAGGCGCTGCAGCTGGCCTGGGCCCAGCAGCGGGATAAACACGGCCTGCCTCCCGGCACATCCGACGAGGACATGCGCTTCGCCATCATCGCCTACGGCAAGCTCGGCGGTCTGGAGCTGGGGCACGGGTCCGACCTGGATCTTGTCTTCGTGCACGATGCCGATCCCGGGCAGGTGACTGACGGCGCCGCCCCCATCGACACTGGCCGTTTTTACACGCGCCTGGCCCAACGCCTGATCCATATACTGCAGACACGCACCCTGAGTGGCCCGCTGTACGAGGTGGACACGCGGTTGCGCCCCTCCGGCAATTCGGGCCTGCTGGTGACGCCGCTGGTGGCGTTCGGCAAATACCAGCGCGAGAGCGCCTGGACCTGGGAGCACCAGGCGCTGGTAAGGGCGCGCCCGGTGGCCGGCAGCCGCCGTCTGAGTGGCGATTTCGAGCAGCTGCGGCTCGAGCTGCTATGTACACAGCGCGATGTGCAAACATTGCGCGGGGAAGTGGTAACAATGCGCGATAAGATGCGTGCGCACCTCGACAGCAGCAATAATCAAACATTCGATTTGAAGCAGGGGCGCGGCGGTATTGTCGATATTGAGTTTATGGTTCAATATGCTGCTCTGGCCTGGGCGCACAGGGCGCCATCGATAGTGCGGTACTCCGACAATATCCGCATTCTCGACAGCCTCATTGAGGCGGGCCTGATGCCGGCCCACCAGGCCGGTCATTTGATCGATGCCTACAAAGCCTACCGATCCGAGAGTCACCGTCTGGCATTACAACGACTGCCGGGCGCTGTTGACAATAATCAGTTCAAAGCGGAGAGAGAGACCGTCTGCAACTGCTGGCAGCAGCTGCTGGGCTGAGCCAGGCCGCGGGCCGCTCTAAGCTTAAACTGTGTCTGTGGTCCGAGTTACGGTTTTGTAGGAGTTCATCATGTCTTTTGCCGATCGCGACGGCGTTATCTGGTTCGACGGCGAGCTGGTTCCCTGGCGGGATGCCCGGGTCCATGTGCTCACCCACACACTGCACTATGGCATGGGTGTCTTCGAGGGTGTGCGCGCATACGGGACCGACAGCGGCACCAGCATTTTTCGTCTGCACGACCATAGCCGCCGACTGTTCCGCTCCGCCAAGATTATGAATATGGCCATGCCATTCGATTTGGAGCAGATCGACGAGGCCCAGCGGATGGTGGTGCGGGAGAACCACCTGCAGCAGGCGTACCTGCGGCCGATGGTATTCTACGGATCCGAGGGTATGGGTCTGCGTGCCGACGCCCTGCGCACCCACGTGATTGTGGCGGCCTGGGAGTGGCCCAGTTACATGACGCCGGAAGCGCGTGAACTGGGTATCAAGGTGAACACCTCTTCCTATACGCGCCACCACGTCAATATCAGTATGTGCAAGGCGAAGGCCAATGGCAACTACATTAACTCCATGCTGGCCCTGCAGGAGGCGGTCCGCAATGGCTGCGAGGAGGCGCTGCTGCTGGATCCGGAGGGCTATGTGGCCGAGGGCAGTGGGGAAAATGTGTTTATCGTCAGCGACGGCGTGCTGTTTACCCCGGAGCTGACCTCCTGTTTGGACGGCATCACCCGCAACACTGTCATCGAGCTGGCGCGTGAGTGCGGTCACCGGGTGGTGGAAAAACGCATTACCCGCGACGAAGTGTATATCGCCGATGAGGCATTTTTTACCGGTACTGCCGCCGAAGTGCTGCCGATCCGCATGCTGGACGGCCGCACTATCGGCCGGGGTCGCCGCGGCCCGGTCACCAGGCGTTTACAGGAATTGTATTTCGACGTGGTGCAAGGGCGCAGCGCGGCACATCGGGGCTGGCTGACCGATGTGTTGGACCCGGTCGAGCCGCAGGCTTATGGGGCCTGACCGGCTTGCGCCTACCGCATGCCACAGAATGTGGTAGGTGATCGGCTCTTCCCCTATCCGGCGGTGTGGATATCCGGGCGGCCGACACAATAGTAGTGGAAGCCAGCCTGGCGCATCTCCTCCGGCTCGTACTGGTTGCGGCCGTCGAAGACCACCGGTGCTTTCAGTGCGGCTTTCACCGCATCGGTATCCAGGGCCTTGAATTGCTGCCACTCAGTGGCAATGATCAGCCCATCGGCGCCTTCCAGGGCCTTTTCCTTGGTGTTGCACAGCTCCAGGTCCTCCCGGTCCCGATAGAGACGCCGGCACTCCTCCATCGCCTCCGGATCGTAGGCGCGCACCGCGGCACCCTGTGCCCACAGCCGTTCCATCAGCATGCGGCTGGGCGCCTCGCGCATATCGTCGGTGTTTGGCTTGAAGGAAAGGCCCCAGAGGGCGAGGGTCTTGCCCTGCAGGTCGCCCTGGTAGTGCCCGCTGATCTTGTCGGCCAGATAGTGCTTCTGTTGCTGGTTGCGGGATTCCACCGCGGTGAGGATATCGGCGCTCAGGCCCCATTGTTTTGCCGAGGAAATGAGGGCTTTGACATCCTTGGGAAAGCAGGAGCCGCCGTAACCGATGCCGGCGTAGATAAAATGGTAGCCGACGCGAGGGTCTGAGCCGATGCCTTTGCGCACCGCCTCTATGTCCGCACCCACCCGGTCGGCGATATTGGCCATCTCATTCATAAAACTGATCTTGGTGGCCAACAGGCAGTTGGCGGCGTATTTGGTTAACTCCGCGCTTTTTACATCCATTACCAGGATTTTTTCGTGGTTGCGGTTGAAGGGTGCATACAGGTGACGCAGCTTCTGTTCGGAATCCCACTCCGAGGTGCCGATGACAATACGATCGGGGCGCATACAGTCGGCGACCGCGGATCCCTCCTTGAGAAACTCCGGATTGGAGATTACATCGAACGCCAGCGCAGCCTTGTCGCGTTGCGCCAGAGTGGCGTCCACGGCTGCACGCACCTTATCCGCCGTGCCCACCGGCACGGTGGACTTGTTAATAATGTATTTTTTGCACTCCATATGTTTGGCGATGGTCGTGGCTACTGCCAGCACATGGCGCAGATCCGCGGATCCATCTTCATCCGGTGGCGTGCCCACGGCGATAAAGATCAGTTCACCGTGCCCGACCCCTAAGGCGGCATCAGTGGAGAAAGACAGGTTGCCGGTGGCTACGCTGTTTTTCACCATCGGTTCCAGGCCCGGTTCGTAGATGGGGATTTGCCCCCTTTGCAGGCGGGCGATCTTGTCCGCATCGATATCAATACAGACTACTTTGTTGCCGGCTTCCGCCAGTACTGCGGCTTGCACCAGGCCCACATAGCCGGTTCCGAATACGGTGACATTCATTTGTTTGACTCTGTTGTTATGGTTGCAAAACCACTGTACTGGGATGGCAGCTGCTGCCTGCTGGATGCTTTTTGCAGCACCGTGGCCTGAAGTTGGCTGCGCGCCAGCAGCAGCGCCAGCGGAATCCAGTAGAAAAACCAGATATAGGAGGGTTTTACCAGCGGCTGCTGGGCGTAGATGGCCATTGCCAATGTGCCGAAGCCAAACCAGGCGGCGATGAGTCCCGGTATCCAGGTCAACAGTTGCTCCCGGGACAATACTGTATAGACGGCGCCCAGGCCCTGCCAGGCACAGGCGGTCAACCCGAGCAGACCGGAAAAGCGGGCCACATCCAACAGGTAATTGTGTGGATGCGGCAACAGATGATGCAGTTTAATAAACTGTTTGTGCACCAGTCCCGATCCCAATAGGGGTGCCTGAACAAACTCTCGCCAGGCTTGGCCCCAGAGTTCCAGGCGGACCGAGTAGGCATTGCTTCTGTGCAGGAGAGGCAGGTCGCCAAACAGCGCCAGATATCCCAGCGGCAGCGCCGCCAACGCCGCCAGTAAAAGCAGGCCCCGCAACAGACGCGAACCGCTAATAAAGGCCGCCAGCAGTAGCGCGCACAATGCCATGACCAGGGGCAGCTTGGTTTGCGACAGGACTATGTAGAGGCAGGAAACAACCAGTCCGCTCCAGGACAGCCAGCGCCAAGGGCGGGCTGACTGTGCGATGCCGTAACAGCAAAACAGGGCGTGAAAGCCGAACAATAGGCCGGTTTTGTCGATATCGCCCTCCAGGGAAATACCGCGGATGCGGCGAAAGCGCAGAAGGTCGTCGTCAAGCCCGTAGGTGATCAGCGAGGCCAGACCGGAAACCAGTCCCACTGCGATCAGTGCCAGCAGCCACTGGTGCAGCGCCCTGTCGCCGCGGCGCTCCAGCACCAGATAAGTACCACAGTAAAACAGTGCCAGGTAGAGCACCAGTTTGAAATAAAAGCTGGTTTTTCGCTGGACATCGGCGACATCGGCGGATGCCCACAATGTCGACAGTGCCAGCACCAGTGGCAGGGTACAAAAGGCGGCAAACTGCCAGGACCAGATGAAACGGTAATCCCTCCGCCAGAGCATCAGCAGCAGGGCGGCCGGCAGCAGAGTGAGATAAAAGGCGGTCTGCACGCCCGCCACTTTCGGGGCCAGGTAGAAGCCGCACAGCAGCAGGAACATGCCCCCATAGGCCAGCGTTGACAGTCCCGCTATCCACTTTGAGTCCTGCTGGCGATACAGGCCGGGAGAGAGGATTGCGTTGTTAATTTCTGATCCAGACATAATCGTGGCTGTAGGGCAAATTCATGGCGCTCTCGACAATATACTGCGCGTAGAGCCTATTGTTGATTTCGAGGTGGAAAAACGCTCGGGCACGACTGGCCCAGTGTCGCCGCCTGGCATCATCTTCGTGGAACTCCAGCAGGCGCCGCAGCAGCGACTCCTCACTGTCGAAGTACACCAGGCTCTCCGCCGGCATAAACTCGTCGAAGCGCGCTGCGGCATGGGTGAAAACCAGCAGGCCATTGCCCGCCATCTGGGCGATCCGCGCCGAGGAGTACCATTGCAGTCCCTCCTGCCGGTTGAGGTTCAGGCCCATTTTGCTGTCGCCGAGCATGCGGTCATAGTCCCGTCCCCAGACGGTCGGCTGGTCGAACATTCCGGGTGTGGCGAAGCGAAAATCCTGCGGGAGTCGCCCGCGGAGGTAATCGATCAGTTTGCCGCGCTCCGTATAGGCCTGGGCTTTGCTGCAGAACAGCAGATCCACGCTCTGGTTGCTGTGGGCGCTGCAGTCCCAGGTTTCCACCGCCGGGTCCACCGGGTTGGGCATATGCCACAATGTTGCCCGCTTGCCCTCGAAGCGCGCCAGTTCCGCGACACCGGTAGAGACAAACATGGCGTCGGCAACTTCGCAGCGCCTGGCGATATTGGCGGCGTTTCGGGGGACGAACAAAGGGTCGTTATTGCATGCGGCTATGACCGTTTGCGGCCGCATACGGCGAATCTCCGCAAAGGTCTTGTTGTCGATCAGGTCGCAGTGGCCAAATACCAGTAGGTCTGGCTCGAATGCCTCCACGGCCTGTAGCAGTCGGCGGTTGACCTTTTTGCGGCTGGCGAGTTCGCGAATGCGCAGCGGCGCTTCGAATGCGGCCACATCGCGGTCGCTGAAAGCCAATACGTTGTGACCGGCGCGCACCAGGCCGGTATATAGCTTGATCGCCCAGCTAACGCGGGTATGGCCATATTTCCGCTGTTGGTGATTGTCGACGTGGATGATACGCATAGGATCTGGTGTGCCGCTGGGGTTATCTCTCGCCGCCGGTCGACAGGATTTTGCAGAATAAAGTGCGGGCGCGGGGCGACGCCACGGCCGCTGGATTATACTGCATGCTTCCGGTGCTTCAATAGAGCCTTTCTATGGGCTAGCATGGCTCTTCGGTATTTTGAGGGTTTGCGATAAACTTCCGCGGTTCCAAAGGTCAATCCCAGGGTTTCCCAATTGCAGCTGACGATCTGGCGCTTTCTCGATGGAAACTGCGCGCACGAAAAACAAAGTGCGGCGTTGATAAGCGGTCTGCGCGATTGTATCGGCGATACATTGGATTGCTACGATATTGCACCATTGACACTCTTCCAACTGTTGCGTCGGGGGCTGCCCGCGGATCTGCAACAGCTCCCCCGTCCCCACTTTATCGTCGGTGCCGGTCATCGCAGTCATTGGCCGATGCTGCTGGCCAGACGCCGCTTCGGCGGCCGCAGTGTCGTGATCATGAAGCCTTCGTTGCCGTTGTGCTGGTTTGATTTCGCCATTATTCCGGAACACGATCGGCCTCCCGCGTTGGCCAACGTGATTGTCAGTCAGGGTGCCCTGACCGAACCCCTGCCCGCGGGCCCCACTGTTGCTGGCCGCGGTCTGATCCTCCTGGGGGGGCCGAGCAAACACTTTTGCTGGGACGGTACAAAAGTGCAGGCGGTGGTGGAAAAGTTACTGCAGATGCCGGGAGACTGGATAGTCTCCGACAGCCGGCGCACGCCGTTGGGGGTGCTGGAAAGGTTGCGTGGCAGCGGGGGAAAGATTTTTCACTGGCGTGATTGTCCGCCCGACTGGCTGGCGGAGCAACTGGCGCAGGCTGAGCGTATCTGGGTGACCGGTGACAGTATTTCCATGCTGTTCGAGGCTTTGCAAAGCCGAGCTCAGGTGGGAGTCATAGCGCTGCCCAGCCGCCGGCGGAACAACAAGGTTCGCGCCGCGGTGCAGCGCTTGCTGGATCAGGAAATGCTGGTGGATGCATTGGCCTTGGAGCAGGGTGAATGCATAAAGGCTGTGCCCAGGGAACCACTGGCGCAACAGAGACTCTGTGCGCGGGCATTGCTGCGGCGCAGCGGTATGGTTGAGTCGTGAGCACTGAGTATAAGCAGGGAGAACCGCTGCGTATCTGCCACCTGTTTACCAGCCAGGAAACCGGCGGGCTGGAAAAACATGTGCAGGAGCAGTGCCGCTGGCAGGTGCAGAATACATCCGCCCAAGTCTGTGTGGTGGCGCACCCCCGTTACCGGAAACTATTTGCCAGCGAAGTGCGCTTCATAGCCCTCGACACAGACCGGGGGCGCCGCAACCCCCTGTTTCTCTTGGCATTGCTGCGCACCCTGCGTCAGGGGCATTTCGATCTGGTGCACGGCCACGGTGGCAAGCCCGCCTATCTGTTACAAAAGCTGCAGCCGTTGCTGCGAGGTCGATGTGTGATTACGCGTCATAATGCGCCCAATCCGAAGGATGGTATAGCGCGCCATTTTCCACAGCGAATCGCGGTCAGTCACAAGGCAGTGGAGGATTCCGCGCTGGACTGGCAGGTGATTCCCAACGGCACCCAACTGCCGGCGGACGCCGGAAGCCTCCCCGAACAGCTGGAGGCTGGGCGCCCGGCAGTGATTGCGGTGGCGCGCCTGGTTGCGGCCAAGGGTATCGATCTATTGCTGCAGGCCTGGGGAGATACAGCCCGGGGTGAGGCGCAGTTGTATATTGTCGGTGACGGTCCCGAGCGCACAGGACTGGAGGCGCTGGCAAAAGAGCTGGGTATTGCTGACAGCGTAAAATTTGTCGGGTTTTCACCCCAGGTCGCCTCCTGGTATCGGGCGGCGGATATGCTGGTGATCTCCTCGCGCTATGAAGGCGGCCCCTACACGGTGGCGGAAGCACTGCTTAGTGGCTGCCCTGTGGTTTCAACCGATGTGGGCTATGTGGCGGAGAATATTCCCGCACGCTGGCTGGCCCGGGACCTGAATCCACTCACCCTGGCGGCCCTGCTGACCGAGGCATTGGGGGATTTGGGGGTTCTGCGGGAAAGTTATCGGGAAAGCATTGCCCGCGCCGCCGGGCGGCTCACACTGGAAGCGATGGCAGCGGATACCTGGCAGATATATCAGCGTGCATTGGCGTGATCCTTAACCACTAGGTGCCTCGGTGCTCGGCCTCCTTCCAGGTCAGCCTTTTGTCCGACACCTCCCAGTGAATGCGGCGCCACATGCGCTGTATCCGTCGCCGGATATAATGCCGCTTGGAAATGCCAAGCCATTCCGGAAACAGCAGCTGGCTGGAGCGACCCAGGCCGTCGATGACTACCAGCTCGGGGGTGCCTTGCCGCATCTGTACCACCAGGTTGTGGGGCAGGATATTCTTGGTGAGTACCCCCGTTTCCACCAGCCACTGGGCAAAGCGTTCCAGCGCCGCCCTGATGGGGGCATCTAGCCCATGCTTCTGCAGGTAGCGTTCCAGAGTCGGCGCCGGGCGGCCCTTTTCATCCAGGATCAGTTGGGTTACTGCGGCCCTGCCCTGGGTGCTTTGCTGCAGGCCATACCAGCGTGCCAAGTGGTGCCACACTCGGCTGTCGGGACCCTGGTTGCGCAGAGCGCGCTGGCTGTAACCGGCCTGCTCGCGCAAGTTGTCATCGAAGCGGGCGCTGCCAGTCAGACGTTTGTACCAGGGTGCCCGCGCACGCAATTCGGCAATGCGGCCAGCGCGCATCACCTTGACACACTTGGTTGGCTCCAGCGGGTGGCGGTAGCAGTGCCGGTTGCCGCCACTGGCAAAAGGCTGTTGGTCGCTCAGGTCGATCACGCTCTGGCCTTCCCAGATTCATTTAGCAGTGACTTGTACAGGCTGAGGGTGCGTCGAACCAGGGTGTCCAGCGTGAATTCACTGTCCAGGGTCGGTTTGGCGTCGCTTCCCAACAATTCCAGCGTTTTTTCAAACAGTTGTTCGGCATTACCGTTTGCCACCAGCCCCTCTGGAAAGCAGGCCCGCAGGGACTCCGCCGGGCCACCCAGGTTGTAGCCGATGATCGGCGTACCTATCGCTGCCGATTCAATAACCGTACGACCGAAGGGTTCCGGCCGCCTGGAGAGGTTATACACCAAGTCGGATTCACAGTACCAGTAGCGGATGTCGCTGCGTTGGCCCACGAAGGTCAGCCAATCCTCTATACCCAGTGTTTTAACCTGCTGTTTAAGCTGGTCGACATAGTGTCGCTTGTTGGCCTCGGCCCCGCCGAGAATTACCCCCTGGATATCGTTTCGATGGCTGCGGAGGCGATGGACCAATCGTATGAAGTCTTCCTGTCCCTTCCAGCGGGTCAGGCGCCCGGGTAGCAGCAGCCAGCGTTTGCTGGCCAGCTGCGGAAATTCCTGTTCGACGGACTGGCGCCAGCCGGCTGGTGGACGCAGGTGCGGATAGAACTCCCCGGTGTCCACGCCGCGGTAGATGACCTGTGGCGGTCGTTGCAGGTATCTAGCGTAGTGGGTCAGCAGGTAATCGCGTACGCATTCCGAGATGGCGATTACCTGTTCACTGCGGGCCATGATGGCGCTGTAGGGGCTGATAGAGTAGAGGCCGTGGGCGGTAGTCACCAGGCGCGGTCGTGTGCGCGGATCCAGCTTGCGCCAGGCCAGGTAGGTCAGCCATGCCGGTATCCGCGAGCGGACATGGAGTATGTCCGGTTGCTCCGATGCGATCAGCCTGCGCAGCGGGCGCACGGTACTGAGACTGGTGAGCGATTTCCTGTGGATTGGCAGGGTTATATGTCGCGATCCCTCCCCCTGTAACTGTGTCACCAGTTTACCGCCACTGGATACCACCAGTGACTGGTGGCCGGCCTGCACCAGAGCGCGGGCCAGGTCCAGGGTACCGCGCTCTACGCCACCGGTGTTCAGAGCCGGCAGCAGCTGCATAACTTTCATGGGTGGTTTACCAGGGTCGGGTGGTGCTTAGAGCTTGCGAACTGCCCGCCGACAATTGCAGTCTGCGCCAGTGGCGTACACGTCACTTTTGGCCTTTGATTTAGTTCGCTATTTGCAATGCATGGTCGCCTATTATAGACATCCAGGAATGGCGGGTATAGGCTGTGTTCCCAATGGCCGAATCGTCCGCCTGCAATCCAGTGTCATTTCTGGTGGGCTTTTGGCTTTGGATCTGTTGTTGGCACCGCATTCCAGAGTTGGTCCTGCAGACGAAAGAACCTTATTTTTCAACTCGCGGTTGTTAGAGTTTACCGGCAATACAGTACAGTAAGCTATCCGGTTGATGTTGCCGCAGGCCAGTGTGGGCCGATTATACAGGATGGACTTCACGCATGGGCGCCACTAACCCAGAGGCGGTCGTCAAGCCGGTGGTCGAGGACGGATCCGGAAGGCGGATAAATCAAACAGGCTTTAAATTACAGCCGCTGCTGTGTGTCTGTGTCTGCACCTGCAAACGGCCCAAGTCGCTGCGTGGGGCCCTGCAGAGCTTGGGTGCCCTCCAGTTGCCGCCGGATGTGCGCGTTGCGGTAACGGTCGTGGACAACGACCCCGAAGGGCAGGCGGGCAGGGCGGTGGTGGAGTCCCTGGCCGGAGAGTTTCCACTGCCGTTGGAGTGTATATTGGAACCGAGGCGGGGCATTCCCTATGCCCGCAACCGCTGTATCCACGCGGCCAGTGCCAAAAATGCAGACTACCTGATATTTATCGATGACGACGAATGGGTGGCGCCGGACTGGCTGACCCGGCTGTATGGTTACGCCAGGTTTCTGGGTGGCAGTGCGGTGGTCAGCGGCAGCGTGATCAGCCAGTTGCCGGCCGCCGCACCGGAATATTATTCGATGTTCTTTTCCCGCCGCCGGCGCAAAACCGGCGAGCGGCTGACCTACTGTGCCACCAACAATGTCCTGGTGCCCATGGGGATTGTCGAGGAACTGGGACTGCGCTTTGATGAGAGGGATCCCTTTGCCGGCGGGGAGGATGTCATGTTTTTCACCGAGGCCAGCACCAAGGGCGTGGAGATAGTGCATTGCGCCGAAGCCACTGTCTACGAGGCGGTGCCCGTCGGCCGCGCAAACCTGCGCTGGCTGTCGCGGCGAAAGTTTTCTGTCGGCGTCACCCTGGCAAAACAGAAACTGGTCTGTGGGCGCAGTCGCGCCGGGGTACTGGCCTCGGCCCTGTTTCAGTTGCTCACCGCATGCGCCAGCCTGCCGTTCGCCATGGTGACGGGCAGACGCCTGGGCTCCAGGGCATGGTTGCGACTGTGTCGCTCCACCGGTATGGCCTGTGGCGTTTTTGGTGTCCGACCGCAGTTCTACCGGGTGGTGGAAGGCGGTTGAGCAAAGCGTTGCGCTGAAAGTCCCTTGCCGTTCCGTATAGAATATCCTGTGACAGCGCCGCCGGAATAGGCGGCGGATACTATGGACCGGTTGCTTCCCAATTGATGTTGACTCTCTATTCCTGGCTGTTTCGGCTGGCGCTCCCGTTTGTGCTGCTGCGGCTCTGGTGGCGCGGCCGGGCACAGCCCGACTACCGGCGCCGAATCCGCGAACGCTGCGGGCGGGTGCCCGAACGGCTCAGCCGTGCCCCTCTGGTTTGGGTGCACTCGGTGTCCGTGGGTGAAACCCTGGCGGCGGTGCCCATGATCGCCCGGCTTGCCCGTCGTCACCCGCAGTGGCAGTGGTTAGTCACTACCATGACTCCCACCGGGTCGGAGCGGGTGTTGCAGACGCTGAAGCCACTGCTCGGCGGACGTTTGCTGCACTACTATCTGCCCTATGATCTGCCCGAGTGCCTCAATCCCTTCCTGGATCGCCTGCGCCCGCAGATGCTGGTAATCGTCGAGACGGAGCTGTGGCCGAATCTGCTGGCAGCCTGCGCCCGGCGCGAGATTCCGGTATTGCTGGCCAATGCCAGACTGAGCGAAAGGTCCGCGCGGGGTTACCGGCGTTTTGCCGGATTGACCCGGGCTATGCTGGATAATTTATCGGCGGTGGTGGCGCAGTATCCGGCCGATGCCGAAAGGTTCGTCAAGCTCGGGCTTTGCGCAAATAAGGTTGGCATCAGCGGCAATATCAAATTTGACCTGCGCATCGACCGGGGACTGGTGAGCGAGGCCCAGGTACTGGCGCACCGATGGCGCGGGAAAGGCCGCAGTGTCTGGTTGGCGGCGAGTACCCACGGGGGGGAGGAAGAGCAGCTCCTGGATGCCTTCGCAGCACTGCGGCGGGAGTTCCCCCAATTGCTGCTGGTATTGGTGCCCCGGCACCCGCAGCGATTTGATGCCGTGGCGCGCCTGGTGCGCGAGCGCGGTTTCAAGCTAAAGCGGCATAGTAGCGGCGACTGGCCCGATGAGAGCGACCAGGTTCTGCTGGGGGACACCCTGGGAGAACTGCTGCGATTCTACGGTGCCTGTGATGTGGCTTTTGTGGGGGGGAGCCTGGTACCTGTGGGTGGCCACAATATGATCGAGCCAGCCGCCTGGGGAATACCAGTGGTCTGCGGCCCCCATCTGCACAATTTTGCCACCGTTGCCGGAATGCTGACCCAGGCCGGCGCCATGAGGGTGGCGGACGATGGCGCACAACTGGTGTCAATTGTCGCTAACTGGCTGCGGGATGAGGGCGCGCGGCAGAGTGCGGGATTGAGTGGGAAACAGGTGGCCGAAGCCAATAGCGGCGCTCTGGAACACCTGGTGGATGAGGTGGAGAAGCTGGCTGTCGCCATTAACCCTGCTATCCAATAGATGATCCCTCCTCTATTGGATTGTCGCCCTTAAAAGCCTGCGCGATTCCACGGAATCGCTTGCTTTTCAAGGGCTTGCGCCGGCCTCCGTCCGGCGGCGGCACATCCTTGTGCCGCTTTAACCCGGCAACATACTTAGTACCGGGTTAATAGAGGGCCGAAAAAACCGGGGAAGGCTTCTTCAGCAACCTGCTAAGCGGCTAGTAGAGGAACTATTTCACCGAGGTGGGGACGCTGGTGGGCAATGGATCCGCGACCCTGGTGACCGGAACTGCCGGATTCAGGCGGCTGTCCAGTTGCTGCAGGTCCAGCGGCGCCAGCAGTCCCGCGAACCGCTTCAGGTTCAGGGTGTTGAGTACATAGTCGTAAAGCGCATTGGCGTATTGGGTCCTGGCATCAAACAGGGTGCGCTGGGCCAGCAACACATCGACGATATTGCGCGTACCCACCTCGTAACCGGCCTGGGTGGCATCCAATGCACTTTTTGCGGATACCACCGCCTGTTGGCGGGCCGATACTCGCGAAACGTCGGTGACCACCGCCCGGTGCAAAGTGCGGGTATTCTGGATGGTATTGCGCTGGGTCAGGTTGCGCAGGTCTTCCGCCTGGAACGACAGGTTGCGGGCTTCCCGGCGGCTGGCGCTGATACGGCCACCGGAGTAGATGGGTACGTTCAGGGTAATTGCGGCAACAGTTGTTTCCTGCGTTGTGTCAATCGGTAGATCAATTGAAGGCTCTCCCATCAATTTAGTGGTACTGTCCCCATCTTGATGGTAGTCCTGGTAGCTTATGGAACCAGTTAACGTGGGTAGGTGTTCACTGGCGGCGGCCCGGGCATTGTAGCGGGCGGCGTCGGCGGCCAGGCTGGCTGCCTTGAGGTCGAAGTTGTTCTGCAGCGCAAAGTCCACCCAGGCACTGCGCTCTATGGGGTCTGGCGGCGCCACACTGAAATTGGCCTGCAGCGGCGCCACCTGTTCGTGATTGGTGCCGGTGAGCACTGACAGAGCGTCGAAATTGCTGAGCAAATTGTCTTGTGCTGTCAGCCGCCGGGCCACCGAGCTGTCGTAGGCGGCCTGGGAGTCGTAGACATCGGTAATGGCGGTCAGGCCCACCTCAAAGCGCTGCTGGGTTTGCTCCAGCTGCTTGGCCAGCGCCTCCTCCTCGGCGACTGCGGCCTCCAGCACATCGTGGGCCCGCAGTACGTCAAAATAGGCGGTGGAGACCCGCAGCATCATATCCTGTTGCTGGGCACTGAATTCCGCCGCCGCCTGTTCGCTGACTTTCTTTCCCTGCTGATAGCCAAACCAGGCGGGCAGATCAAAAATAGCTTGGTCCAGACGTGCAGAGTAGGTTCGCTCATCGGTTTCCGTGTTGCTGTCGTTTGGAGTGGCAATCACTGTGTCCGGGCCAAAGGTGTAACTAAAGCGAGTGGCATTAGACTTGGTATGGCTGGCTTCAGCACTGCCATTAATCTGTGGCAGTAGCGCCGAGCGACCCAGATTCTTGGCTTCCAGGCCGGCGTTGTAGGCGGCGCGGTCGGCGGCCAGCTGCTGGTCATTGTCCAGTGCCTGGAGATAGATCTCCCACAGAGTGTCGGCCTGAGCCTGCACGGCGCCCAGGCTCAGCAGGGCCGATGCAAGCAGGTGTTTCAGCGGACGCCTGATACGGCCGGGCGCACTGGCTAACTCGTTTCTTTTCATTGATCCTAACTTCCCATGGTGTATGCGGTCTCAAAAGTGCCAGCCTCCCCGACTGGCCAGACTCACCTGGGCGAGCCTTGCAGCGCGTGAGTGTAACGCCGGGCCAACGGGGCGTCGAGGCGACGGTGCCGGCTTTTTGCTATATCTTCGTTAAGCTGACACAACGGTGCGGTTATCGGTCGGCGAATCACGGCTGTGGATTGGCGTCCGGGGCAGTGGCCACCCGCTATAGACGCGGGCGGGTGCAAGATTGGATGCAATGGCTTGGAATTAAAGGACAGTTTGCAGCAATGGGACCAACGGCGATCGACCACAGAGTCCGGGATCCAAACCGGAAGCGTGCCTGCCACGAATGTGATTTGCTGCTGGACAAGGGTATAGCGCCCCCGGGCGACAAGCTCTCCTGTCCCCGTTGCGGAGCCACCATTCACCGCAATCCCTCGCGCAGTGTTCACTACACAGCCGCGCTCAGTATTACCGGATTGGTGCTGTTTGTGCCCGCTGTGAGTCTGCCGTTGCTGCACTTTTCCATCCTGGCCCTGGGTGCTGAAAATACCCTGTTCAACGGGGTTCATTCGCTGTTGGGTGCCGGTTTTGTCTGGCTGGCTTCACTGGTGCTGTTTTGCAGTGTACTGGCACCACTGGGCAAGTTTTTATTATTGACCTTTGTCAGTATCGGTTGTCACTTCCGTACTTTGGACCGACCGGTGACCGGTGCGGTGCGCTGGTACCAGCACTTGAAAGACTGGGGCATGCTGGATGTCTATCTCCTCGGCCTGCTGGTGGCACTGGTGAAAATGGAAGACCTCGGCAAGCTGGTGGTGGAGCCGGGCTTTTACTGTTTCTGCGCGCTGATGGTGGTGTCGAATCTGTCCATGCTTGCCTTTGACCAGCAATCCATATGGAACCGCATGGAGCGCCGCCGGCGGGTTGCGTTGCCCGCAGCCGAAGGGGGTGAAGTGGGATGAGTCCGGACAGGGCGCTGGCACAGGGGTTGGTTACCTGCCTGAGCTGCTATCAGCTGCTGCACCTGCCGGCGGGCGCCAGCAGCGGGTGTTGCGTGCGCTGTGGGGCGCGGGTATACGGCCGGGTCGAGAGAAGCCTGATGCTGACCTGGGCCCTGGTGATCACCGGTGCGCTGTTGCTGATTCCCGCAAACATCCTGCCGGTGACTACAGTTATTTATCTGGGTTCCGGCGAGCCCTCAACCATTATTAGCGGCGTTTTCCAGCTGTATCACGCGGGTCTCTGGGGTATAGCGCTGATTGTGTTTGTTGCCAGTATTGCGGTACCGGTGATGAAGCTGGTGGGACTGACTATTTTGTTGATTCAGGCGCAGTGGCTGCCACCCAGAAACCCGGTACAGAGTATGAAACTCTACCGGCTGGTGGCAGCTATCGGTCGCTGGTCGCTGCTGGACCTGTTCATGATCTCCATCCTGGTGGCATTGGTGGATATGGGCTTGATTGCACGAGTGGAAGCGGGGCCGGGCAGCACCGCCTTTGCCACAGTGGTGGTGGTCACCATGCTGGCGGTGCGCGCCTTCGATCCGCGCCTGATCTGGGATGCGGTGGAGCGGCAGCCCGCATCGCCCAGCGCAGCTGCCCCCACCGGGGGGGATGCCTATGGCTGAGCCGCAAGTCGCCCAGCCGGAGGTGCGCCGCAGTCGCGGCCTGCCGCTGGTGTGGCTGGTGCCCCTGGTCGCGGCACTGATCGCCGTCTGGCTGCTCTATCGCGACCTGGCCCAGGGGGATATTCAGGCGACGATTCTGTTTCGTACCGGGGATGGCCTTGTGGGGGGCAAAACCGTAGTCAAATACGCCGGTGTGGATATCGGCGTAGTGCAGAATTTCCGCCTGGTGCAGAACGCGGAAGCGCTGGGTGGCGCCGACGGGGTACTGGCGGAGGTGGCGTTCAATCCCAGTGCGGCCTACCTGCTGGTGCGCGGCAGCCGTTTTTGGCTGGTAAAGCCGGAAGTCTCGATCACCGGCATCCGCGGACTCGAAACACTGGTATCGGGCAACTACATCGCTCTGGAACCGGGTAACGGTGTGCCGGAGAGAAAATTTGTCGCGGTGGATAAGCCACCGGTCACGGTTTCCGGCGAGGGATTGCGGGTCGTGCTCAAGACACCGCGCCTGGGGTCGCTGAGTCGCGGTTCGCCGGTCTATTACCGCCAGCTTGAAGTGGGGGAGGTGGAGAGCTACCAGCTTTCCGAAGACGGCACCGAAGTGGAGGTGGGGGTATTTGTCCGCCGTGAGCATGCGGGCTTGGTGCACCGCGGCAGCCGCTTTTGGAACAGCTCCGGGGTTTCCATCGAGGCCGGCATCGGCGGCGTCTCGGTGGATATCGAATCCCTGGCGTCGCTGCTGGCGGGCGGGATTTCATTTTATACGCCCAAGAACCAGCTGCACTCACCCCTCGCGAAAGACGGTGCCCAGTTCAAGCTGTTCAAGAATTTTGAATACGCCGATGCCGGTATTCCCGTCACGCTGCATTTCGAGCGCGGGGTCGAGGTGACCCCGGGAACCACAGAGGTATTTTATCGGGGCATCATGGTGGGCAAGGTCAGTGATGCCAAGCCCAGCGCCGGCATCGACGGTATGGAAGTCCAGGTGATGATGAACCCTATCACCGATGACCTCTTGAGTGAGAACACACGTTTCTGGATGGCGTCGGCGACACTGGATCTGTCCGGGGGGCTGAGCGAACTGCTGCAGGGCAAACGCATTGAAGTGGATCTGCGCCGCGGCCAGCGATCGGTACGTGAATTCTCTGCCCGGGCCGTGGCACCGGAGCGGGACCTGCGGGAGCCGGGTCTGCACCTGCAGTTGACTGCCAAAGATCCGGGCTCCCTGCAGCGCGGTGCCCCCATCCATTATCGGCGCATCGAGGTGGGGCGGGTGCAGGGCATGGAGCTGCGCAAGGATGGTACTGGTGTCACTGTGTTTGCAGTGATCCAGCCCCGCTATGCGCACCTGGTTAACAGCCACAGCCGTTTTTGGAATGTGAGCGGCCTGCGCGCCAAGGCGGGCCTGGCCAGTGTCGAGGTTGAAGCGGACTCGCTGCTGACCCTGGTGCGCGGCGGTATTGCATTTGGCAATGAACTGGCCGCTACAGGCAAAGTTGCGTCGGCACCCGATGGTGCCCGGTTTCAACTTTACCCCAACCGGGAAGCGGCGCTGGAAGACGGAATCAGGGTGCGTATCGCGCTGCCGTCGGCGGAGGGGTTCAGGCAGGGTGCACCGCTGCGCTACCGGGGTATACAGGTGGGCGAGGTGGAACAGTTGCAGCTGGGACAGGATCTCGATTCCGTCTGGGCCATCGCCAAACTCTACCGGCGCGGCGAGCGGTTCGCCCGCGCCGGTACCCGCTTTTGGGTAGTGGCACCTCAAGTCGGGCTGGAAAAAGTCGCCAATTTGGATACCCTGGTCACCGGACGCTACCTGGCATTGGAGCCGGGTGGCGGTGAACCGCAAGCGGAGTTTGCGGCCCTGGCCGAGGCGCCAAAAGTGAACCTGGCCCAGAGCCTGCAACGCCCCGGCCTGACAGTGATTCTCGATGCATCGCGCCGCGGGTCCCTGAGCGCGGGCAGCCCAATTTACTATCGCCAGGTGCAGGTGGGGGAAGTGATCGGCTATGCCCTGGGGGAACTGGCGGACCGCGTGTACATATACGCCTACATAGAGCCCCGCTATCGTCCGCTGGTTCGCGAAAATACCGTTTTCTGGAACGCCAGCGGAGTGGAAGTGAACTTTGGCCTGCAGACCGGACTCACAGTCCACACAGAGTCGGCGCGCGCGCTGCTGGCCGGGGGTATAGCGCTGGCCACGCCGGAAGGGGCGGAGATGGGGCGGGAAGTGGAGTCCGGAAGCCACTATCCACTCTACCCCGAAGCCGAATCCGAATGGCACCGCTGGCGCCCCAAAATACAACTTTACGCCACTGACGAGCCGCAAAAATAGCGTCATTATGGCGACCGGATCGCTGACAATAAGAGGTAGGGAGTAAATGATGATGCGAATAGGAATGCTTGCCCGGCTCGCAGCCGGCTTGTTGGGTGCGGCACTGTTGGCCGGTTGCGACACGGTGCAAACACAGAGAATCGAACCGCGTTCCGCGCCGGAGGCTTTCTCCACGTATGCCTGGGGACGATCGGGGTTGGCCACAGTGCCCGAGGCATCGGCGCAGTTGGTGGAGCTGGACGAAACCCTGCGCGCTTCGGTATCGGCTTTGATGAGCGCCCGCGGCTATCAGTTGATCGAGGATCCGACGAGGGCGGATATGGTGATGGACTATCAGGTGGCCGTGATCGAGGAACAGTTTGCCGGGGACCCAACGGACAGCAGCTGGGATGCCCAGTTTGACAGCAATGCCCCCAGCGGCGTGGTCGAACTGCCCGCCCGCACCGGCGCGCCGCGGTTCACTCTCACGCTGGGGCTTGGGCGGCCCGGGGGCATGGCGCTGTGGGGCGGCAATGCCACCAAACTGATGACCCGTCCCGAAGACGCCAATGAGCGCCGCCGTATCATCGACACCGCTGTGCGGGAGCTGCTGGAAAGTCTGCCCGCGCGCGTTCAGTAAGGTTGTACTGCAGTCACCCGACTCCGCCGCGCGGCGGGTGGTTGCCGTTGCATGTCACATGGTTGTTTTCATCAGTGTGGCAGGGATGCTGTTTCTTGTGATGTCTAGCAGTAGGAGAGACTATGCCTGCCTTTCAAACAACATCGAAAACGGTTCTGTTGTGTGTCCTGGCGTTGTGGTTGACAGCCTGTGCCAGCGCTCCCCCCGTGGCGGTGGATTATGATCCACAGGCCGATTTCTCCGGGTTCAAAAGCTACTTCCTGCTCGATGCCCTCGCTACAGGACCAGTGGCGCCGCTGGAGATGAAACGTGCGCGCCAGTCTCTGGATGGAGTCCTGCGCACCCACTACCTGCCGGCCGCGAGCCGCGACGAGGCAGATTTTCTGGTGCGGGTGCAGATAGTGGCGTCGGACAAGGTTGCGGTCTACCAGGACAGCTTGGGTTTATACGGTAGCGGCTACTACTGGGGCTGGGGTGTGCGGGCACCGCTCACAGTGCGCGAGTATCGCGAGATGTCGCTGGTAGTGGATGTCCTCTCCCCATCCAATGCGCCCCTGTGGCGAGGCAGCTTGGTTTCAGATGCACAGCGCGCCGGCAGTCCGGAACAACAGCAACAGCGGCTGCGCGAGGAAGCGGCGCAGATTCTCAGCCGTTTCCCGCCACATTTGCGGTTGCGCGACAGGGGATAAGCGGCAATACAGAAGAGTGGAAACATGGATAAGGACCTGAGCCCGAGATTCGGCCGCGAGGATGTGGAGATCATCGCCCGCGCACCTGTGTTTCAGGGATTTTTTACTTTGCTCCGGGTGAGACTGCGCCACCGGCTTTATGGCGGAGGCTGGAGCGAGGAGTTCGAGCGGGAACTGTTCGTGCGCGGTGCCGCGGTGGGGGTTTTACTGTACGATCCGCGTCGGCAACTGGTGGGCCTGGTGGAACAGTTCCGTATCGGTGCCCTGGCAAGGTCGGGAGGACCCTGGTGTCTGGAGTTGGTTGCAGGGATGGTGGAGGACAGTGAGTCGCTGGAGAGTGTCGCCCGGCGCGAAGTGCTGGAGGAGGCCGGGATAGCTGTCGACGGCTTGCACCATATCCGCAGTTATATGCCGAGCCCCGGTGGCAGCAGCGAGCGCATACATCTGTTCTGTGCCCTGGTCGACCTGCAAGGGGCCGAGGGTTATTTCGGCCTGGATCAGGAGCACGAGGATATCCGCCTGCGTGTGCTGCCCTTGGCGGCAGTGTTGGAGGCACT
The DNA here is from genome assembly GCF_040742695.1 of Microbulbifer discodermiae. NCBI lineage: Bacteria > Pseudomonadati > Pseudomonadota > Gammaproteobacteria > Cellvibrionales > Microbulbiferaceae > Microbulbifer > Microbulbifer discodermiae. Next base: position 94,041 of record NZ_JBFLAB010000003.1, read on the forward strand.
GGAAACTGGGGGTGGGGAAGGCTGTGCGATCGACAATGCGGCCACCATCATCGGTTTGCAATGGCTGCAATTGCATCGAACGGAGTTGGAGTCTAACCACTGACGTAACGGGACCTTCTGGTCATCGATTCTTGGGTTGCGCCGCTGGCAAGGGACTTGAACTGAGATCTAGATCACGGCGACAACAGAGGCTGAGTGTCAATAATGGCCCCACCGACAGATACTGAAACGGAAGCGCCGCCGGCTGAGCAAATGTCGCGCAAGGCGCAACAGAAGCCTGCTTATCGGGTAAATCTGTCGGATTACCATGCCGACTGTGATGCCAATTATGTGCGCCTGTGCAAGTTGTTACCGGGCCTGGAGGAGCGGTGCTACTGGCGCTACCGCATGCCTGCCGGCGCACTGGAAATGTCCGTGCAGGAGCGCTCGCGCTATACCACCGAAGTGCGCCTGAGCGCCTGTAGGGATCGGGGTGACAGTGACTGGTTGATGCCGCCACAGCTTACAGTGCGCCTCTACCACGATACGCGCATGGCGGAGGTGGTGGCGGTTGGGGGGCGCGGACCCCTGGGTGAACAGGGAGTGAACTTCACCTATCCAAATCCGCGCATGGAGCAGGCCGACGAGCGTCAGCAGGTCAATCGCTTTTTGGGCGAATGGCTGGGACATTGTCTGACCAACGGCCGCGTGGAGTTTGATTTGATACTGGAGGGTCGGCGGTTCTGAGTATGCACCGACCACACAGGGAAGTGACTGGATGGTGAGAGAGTGAGCGAAGCGTCGAGCGGATCTGTGTATCGTCTGGTGCAGTTTACCGACCCCCATATCGGAGGGCGGCCGGATTACCAGTTGTTGGGCCTGGATACCGGCTACACCCTGGGTCAGGTACTGGAAGCCATAGCGCGGGATCAGTCCTCGGCCGACCTGTTGGTGGCCACTGGTGATATCACCGCCAATGGTTCCGGTGCAGCTTATCATCGCTTCCTGCAGCAGATGCAGTCGGTCACCAAGCCCTGGTACTGGCTGCCGGGTAATCACGACCGCAGCGCGCTTATGCAGCAGCTTGCCCCGGGGCACTGTACCGATGCCATTGAACTGGGCAACTGGCGGTTGTTATTACTCGACACCAGCGTGGAAAATCAGATTTGCGGCGGTCTGAATGACGATCAGCTGGACCGTCTGCAAATGCAGCTCCACGAGTGTGGTGATCACCCGGTAATGATCCTTATGCACCATCAGCCGGTGCCGGTTGGCAGTGACTGGATCGACGGGCATATGTTGCGCCGGGGTGCCCCGCGCCTGCTGAGTATGGTAACTGAGGCAGCTAATGTGCGCGCACTGGTGTGGGGACATGTTCACCAGCAGTTCGACAGCCGACTCGAACACTGTGGCCTGCATGCCACCCCCTCAACCTCGATCCAGTTCACCCCGGGCAGTGGTCCTTTTGCCGTGGACGACTGCATGCCCGGCTACCGCTGGTTCGAACTCAGCGCCGACGGCAGCTACCGCACAGGGGTTGAGAGGGTCACCATTGCCGAGTACGACGTCGATCTGGACTCCGACGGTTACTGATCGCCAACGCTATTAGAAGGTGATACCCGCCCTTGGGTCTGACGCTGCGGGCTGTGACTGGCGTCGCCCCGCCCTACAATGAAGTCTGCGGTGCCGAGCAGTTGAGGTTCAGCATGATAAAGGTCCTGATTGCCCCAGTGCCCCTGTTAACGGCGGTGCTGGTCTTACTGGGTGGCTGCCAGCAGAGCGGTACCACCACAACCCCATCCCAACTCACGTCTACCGCCGAGACAGGCGGGTCAGCCAGCAGCGGTGCTTCCGGCTTGGTGCCGCGCGCAGGTGGGGCAGGTCTGAATAGCGTGGAAGCCGCCTTTGCCCTGGATGTCAGCGGTGCCTCCGTGTACGTCGAGCCATTGGTCATCGATTACAGGCGCAGTGCCCAGACCGGCCCCCGACGCCTGGGGGAAGGGGACCTCCAACTGGGGCCCAGTGACCGGGCGCGACTGCAATCATTGACAGCGGGGGCGTTTAACGAGCGCTTTCTCGGCCCCAGAGGAGGGCGCCTGGCCACAGATCCGGGCGGCGCGGACTATCGTCTGCGGTTGCGACTGGAGAATTTTGCCCTGAGTGGCCCCCTGCAACTGACGACAGGTCTGCAGCGCACCTTTGCCCGGAGCAGCGCCCAGGGCACCCTGACAGGCGGGCTCTACAATCGGGAAGGCCAGTTGGTCATGCGATTCCGCAGCCGCAACCTGTATCGCGAGCGCGCGGGAGGGCTGGGTTCAGCGCGCTTTGAGCGCTTCTCCAGCGCCAGCTTCTGGGCCGAAACCCGCGCCTCCATGCGACGCACCTTTTCCAGCCTGGGTGCCAGCCTGGATGGGGGTGGGCGTTAAACCCCGCCGCAGACGTATATAACCCCGCTGTCGCTTGCCGGTGAGTCTGGACACAAGGCGCGCCGCGCGCCGTCTATAGGCGGCGGATGGTTTGCAATTGCGCCGGAAAAGGCCTGAGAAAGGGCTTTGCTCCCGCAAGGACCGGGCTATAATTCGCGGCCATGTCCGCCCAGCAATCTGTCAATCCACCGCTGTTGATCTATCTGCACGGCTTTCTGTCTTCATCGCAGTCGTTCAAATGCCGGTCGATGTGCGGCTGGCTGGCGCGGGCGCACAGCGATATCGCCTTCGCTGCACCGCAGTTGTCGCCACACCCCGGCAAGGCCATGGCGGTATTGACTCGGCTGATCGACGACCGCTTCGCGGCCGATGCGGATTCCAGAGTCGGGCTCTTGGGTAGCTCCATGGGTGGATTTTTCGCCACGGTGCTGGCCGAGCGCTATCGGCTTCCCGCAGTGCTGGTCAACCCCGCCGTTCGCCCCGCCCGGTTTATGCCCGCCTACCTGGGGCAGACCCTGATTCCGTACAGCGGCGAGGCGCGGGACTATCGCTTAACCGAAGCCGACGTTGATACTATGCAGCAACTGGAAGATGAATTGCCGCAACCACTGACGAGTCGTTACTGGCTGCTTGCGCAGCGGGGCGACGAGACATTGGATTGTCGCGAAGCGGAGGTGTTTTACCGCGGTGAGCGGCAAACTGTAGAGGATGGCGGCAATCACAGCTTTGCCGGGTACGAGCGTTATCGTCAGCCTATAATCGATTTTTTATTTAAGCAGCAGTAATAAGCAGTATGGACAACTATTCCGCCGAAGATATCGAGGTGCTCACGGGGCTGGATCCGGTACGTAAGCGCCCCGGCATGTACACCGATACCACCCGTCCCAACCACCTGGCCCAGGAGGTCATCGACAACAGTGTCGACGAAGCACTGGCCGGGCATGCGAAGAAAATTGAAGTGGTGCTGCACAAAGACAATTCGCTGTCGGTGAGCGATGACGGCCGGGGTATGCCGGTGGATATACACCCGGAGCAGGGGCGTCCGGGAGTGGAAGTCATCCTCTCCACCCTGCACGCCGGGGGCAAGTTTTCCAACAAAAACTACCAGTTTTCCGGTGGTCTGCACGGTGTCGGGGTTTCTGTGGTCAACGCCCTGTCCAAAGTTCTGGAAGTCACCATCCAGCGGGGCGGACAGATCTATCGGATGGGGTTCCACAACGGCGACAAGGCCTCGGAGCTGGAAGTGATCGGTAGCTGCGGCAAGCGCACTACCGGTACCAGCCTGCGTTTCCTGCCCGATCCCAAATATTTTGATTCCATCAAATTCTCCGTGCGGCATCTGCGCCACCTGTTGCGCGCCAAGGCGGTGCTGTGTCCCGGCCTGACGGTGGTTTTTATCAATGAACAGGATGGGGAATCGGATCAGTGGTATTACGAGGACGGTCTCACTGACTACCTGGCCGCTGCCAATCAGGGCTGGGAGGTACTGCCCGCAGAGCCATTCGTAGGCAGTTTCAGCGCCACCAGTGAAGCGGCCGACTGGGCTGTACAGTGGCTGCCCCAGGGTGGCGAAGTGACAACCGAGTCCTATGTCAACCTTATACCTACCGCCCAGGGAGGCACGCACGTCAACGGCCTGCGCGCCGGCCTGCTGGATGCGATGCGGGAGTATTGTGAAATCCGCAACCTGGTACCCCGCGGCGTCAAACTTGGCCCCGAGGATATCTGGGCCCAGTGCAGCTATGTGCTCTCCGCCAAACTTGCAGAACCGCAATTTTCCGGCCAGACCAAAGAGCGCCTGTCCTCCCGTGAAGCGACTGCATTTGTGTCCGGCGTGGCCAAAGACGCCTTCAGCCTGTGGCTGAACCAGCATACCGGGGAGGGGGACAAGCTGGCCGAGCTGTGTGTCAGCAACGCGCAAAAACGCCTGCGTTCGGCTAAGAAAATTGCACGTAAAAAGGTTACCCAAGGCCCCGCACTGCCGGGCAAACTGGCGGACTGTGCCAGTGGTGATACCAGTAGCTCGGAACTGTTTCTGGTAGAGGGGGACTCCGCCGGCGGCTCCGCCAAGCAGGCGCGGGATCGCGAATTCCAGGCCATAATGCCGCTGCGCGGAAAGATCCTGAACACCTGGGAAGTGGATTCGGCGGAAATTCTCGCCAGCCAGGAGGTGCACGATGTCGCCGTGGCGCTGGGTGTAGACCCCGGCAGTGACAATCTGGAAGGGTTGCGGTATGACAAAATCTGTATCCTTGCAGACGCCGACTCCGACGGGCTCCACATCGCTACCTTGTTGTGTGCATTGTTTCTGCGACACTTTCGCCCTCTGGTGACAAACGGTCACGTCTATGTGGCTATGCCTCCCCTGTATCGCATAGATATCGGCAAGGACGTCTACTATGCGCTGGATGAAGCGGAGAAGCAGGGGGTTCTCGACCACATAGCGGCGGAAAACAAGAAGGGCAAAATCCAGGTCACGCGGTTTAAAGGGTTGGGTGAAATGAATCCGCTGCAACTGCGGGAGACCACTATGGATCCCAATACCCGCCGACTGGTGCAACTGTATGTGGATGCCGGTGATGACAGCAACCAGCTGCTGGATATGTTGCTTGCCAAAAAACGCGCAGGGGATCGCAAGCTGTGGCTGGAGAGCAAAGGAAATTTGGCTGAAATAGGCTAAGTGTAAATTTTACCAAAAGCTTATAAATTTTTATGGCAATCCTATAAAAATTTAGGGGTTGTCTATAAAAACTGTATACTTCGAGAAAGGAATCTCGGAGTATCCTGCGTCCTGTCGTTTCACTGTGCGCTATAATTGTGGCTCCGAACTAGGCGCCAACCAAACAAGAAAAAGGGTTGCCTGTTCTTTTGTGGCCGCGATAAATCACAATTCCATGCTTGAACTTCTCGCCAAACGTACCGCTGACCATTTGCGACTCGCCCCAAGATCGCCGAAATATTTGTGCCTGCGAGATGCCATTGTGCAGATGATCTCCGAAGGGCTTCTCAGCGAAGGTGATCGTATACCTACGGAGCAACAACTTGCCGCGGCGCTGCCCGTTAGCTTGGGGACAGTGCAAAAAGCGCTGAACAACCTTGTGGAAACCGGCGATCTCTATCGCCAACGGCGGCGGGGAACCTTTGTCGCGGAAAGCGAGCGCCGCCACCAGCTAGGGTATCCTATCTTCTCTTTTTTCCGCCCCGATAACACCATGGTGCAGCTGACCTTTGTCAAGTTATTGAAACGGGAGCGCGTACAGAAATCGGGGCCTTGGAGTGACAGACTGGGGTCCTGTGCTGAGGGCTATGTACATTTGGTGCGTCGAGACCGCATCGACGGTGTTTTTAATTGCCATACGGAACTCTATCTGCGAGCGGATACCGCTGAGCAATTGATGCAAGTGGATAGCACGGTACTGGAACAGGAGAGCATCCTACCCCTATTGCAAACGCTGCACAGCGAACAAAAATTTCAAGCGCAAAACCAAGTTGGCTGTATTCGTCTGCCGCGGCCAATAAGGGAAGTGATTGATGCGGAAATGCCCGAGGAAAGTTGGGGAATGCGCCTTGAAACGCTTTATCAATTGACAAGTGGCAGCACGGTTGTCTGGCAAGTAATGCATATCCCCATCAATGAATATCGTCTGAATTTCCTGGTTGCCCACGCCTGATTGCGCTGGGGGTGGGTTATAGGCACTGTGTGACTTGGCTGAAAATTTCACCTAATGCCTAGCAGGTTGTTGAAAAAGGCATCCTGCCTGTTTCAAAACACGAAAAGCAAAAAATGTGATTTTCACTTTTCTCCCAAAATCAACGACTTAGGCGTCGCTGATTTTGCCGGAACATCCATATTCCGGTACCAGGCATCGAAATTCTTCGAATTTCAACAGGCCCTAGCTCAACACCAGTGGGTAGCATTGTCAGCGGTCCGCAAACGCCCCAAGTGACCATTTTGGGCCTCGCCATAGCCTCACTGTCCTGAATTTTTCAACACGATCAGTATCCGAATTAATACCGTAGAAGCTGGTCGATAAGCCCTGACTTACTTTTTGTTTTAAAAGTCTGAAATAAACAAATATATCACTTATAAATATATTTATAGTAAAACTCACCGCACATAAAGTAATTTAATAGGATAAAGCTCATTGCTGAGCCTCAGACTATCTACCTCTTTTCTATTCTCAAAAAAGAGATAAATCCTGCTTTTTAATAACAAATCAGTATATGTAAATACTATATAGTATTGACGAGAGATTTGTTTGGCGCTTATTCTCACCTCCGGCTATTCGAAAGATAACGCGCCAGATTCAGTTTTCTGCGGAGGTTTATTTCCATGAGCTGGACCACTGTCTGCACAAAAGAACAGATACAGGAAGACTTTCCCTGCTCGGTAGAGATCAACGACAAGAAAGTTGGGGTTTACCTAGTGGAAGGGGCCTATTACGCCCTTGAGGACATCTGCCCTCACGCCTATGCACTGCTGTCCCAAGGGTTCGTTGAGAACGGCCAAGTGGAGTGCCCGCTACACGAAGCCGTGTTCGATATCAAAAGTGGCAAGTGTATTCACGACGTGGGCTTTGGGGGCAAGAGTTTACAGACCTACCCCATTCGGATCGTCGATAACGCCATTCAAATCCAGACCGATAACCAGGAGTCCGATTCGTGAGCGAGCAGAACTTCAACCCCCAGCTCAAGCAGTGGGCCCAAATTATCCCTTCCAGCGAAGCCGGCCAGGGCCGGATAGAGCAGCCCGGCGGTTTCGACAATCGGGTATGGCAGACCCGTGAAAGACCTGCTGAGCCCTTTGAGCTGGCCCTGGCGGAAGCCCTGGAATGCGCCTTTGAAGGCGGTGCAGAAACCTTCGAAGAGTTGCTTGTGGCGCTACAGACGCAAAAGAGCTTGGATCGCCAGGGCTGCCTGTGGAGCGAGCAGACCTTGCTAAACGAATTAACCGTGCTCGGGCAATAGCCGCCTTTGTCGGTACCAGCGGCATAACAATTAAGAGGTTCACTATGCACACCCTTTCTTCCTCCGAGCAGGCAGTTCGCGATTATTTGGACACCGGTTTGCGTTCCCTATGGTACCCGGTGATTGCCAGCTGGGAGCTTGGCTCCGAACCCTTGGGCATCACCCGACTGGGTGAGAACATCGTATTGTGGCGCGACAAAGAGGGCGTTGTGCGTGCCATTGAGGATCGCTGTCCGCACCGGGGCGCACGTCTGTCCCGGGGCTGGAATCTGGGGGACAGGCTGGCCTGCTGGTACCACGGCGTAGAGGTGGACGGAGAGGGCCGCATTCGCGACGTTCCCGCGGTGGACAACAGCCCCCTGGTGGGCAAGAAGTGCCAGCGCCGCTATTCGGTGATTGAAACCCAGGGTGCCATTTTTCTCTACTTTCCCACCGTCGAGGGGGAGCCGGTTCCGGAATTGCAGTTGCCTCGGGAATTGAGCGACGACAGCTACAGCAATTTCTTGTGTGTCGCCAGCTGGCGCTGTAACTACCAGTACGCCGTCGACAATGTGATGGATCCCATGCACGGGACCTACCTGCACGCCAATTCCCATTCTATGGCCGAGGGCAATCGCCAGGCGGAAATGGAACTCAAGCCCACCGAAAGCGGCTTTGTGTTCAAGAAAACCGATCAGGCAGGGGTCAACTTCGACTGGGTGGAGTACGGCAATAGCGGCGCCCTGTGGCTGCGTCTGTCCATTCCATATAAGAAGTGCTTTGGCCCTGGCGGACCCTTTTGGATCGTGGGTATGGCGGTGCCGGAAGATCGCGACCACTGTCGAGTGTTTTTTTGGCGCATTCGCAAAGTAGAAGGCTGGCAGCGCCAGGCTTGGCGCTTCCTGTACCGCACCAAACTGGAAAAACTGCATTGGGATGTGCTGGAACAGGATCGCATGATCCTGGAAGCCCTGGACCCCGCCGCCCGGGATCTGGAAAACCTCTACGAACACGATGTGGGTTTGCAGCGCCTGCGGCGGGTGATGCAAAAACTTGCCAAAGCGCAGTTGGCCCGGCGCGCTGAAGCCGAATCGAGCCAAGGGGCAGGGCACTGATGCGGGGCCAGTCTCTTGCGGGCAAACGCTTGTTAATCACCGGCGCTGCCCGCGGTCTCGGTCGTGCCATCGCCGAGGCGGCTGCCGCCGAGGGTGCGCAGTTGGTTCTGAGCGATTTGCTCGACAAGGAATTGGTGGCCACTGCCGAAGCGCTGCGCAGCAGCGGTCATTCGGTGGAGACCCTGCTGATGGATCAGGGCAACCCCGATGCGGTCAACTCGGCCATGGCAAGCCTTCGGGGCCCTCTACATGGATTGGTCAACAACGCCGCCCTGGCCACCGATGTCGGCGGCGCGTTGATGGAAGACTACGATCTGGCGCTGTGGGACAGGGTGATGCAAGTGAATGTGCGCGGCCTCTGGCTCACCACCCGCGCAGCCCTGCCGTTGATGGAAAAAGCCGGGGGTGCCAGCGTCATCAACCTGGCCTCGGATACAGCGCTGTGGGGCGCACCAAAACTGATGGCCTACGTGGCCAGCAAGGGTGCTGTGATCGCCATGACCCGTGCCATGGCTCGGGAATTGGGAGAACGCCAGATTCGGGTCAACACCATCGCTCCCGGACTCGTCCGCGGTCAATCAACTGATTACGTTCCCGCAGAGCGCCATCGCCTGTACGCGGAGGGGCGTGCCCTAAAACGGGAGCAGCAGCCGCAAGATGTCTGCGGCAGTGTGCTTTATCTGCTCTCAGACTGGTCGGAATTTGTCACTGGTCAATTGCTGCCGGTGAACGGCGGTTTTCTTTTTAACTAAACGGTTACTTTATCGGAGCCAATCCATGTGCATTATCGGAATCGAAGAACTGGAATTTGGTGTGCAGGATATTGAGGCTGCCGCCCGCTTCGCCGACGACTTCGGTCTCGCTCGCGCCGCGGATTGTAACGGGCAGTTCCCGGCTTTTGAGACCCTTGACGGCGCGCGCATTTTGCTGCGAGATCTCAATGCGCCTGAGTTGCCGCCCGCCTTTGAATCCGGTTCCACCCTGCGGCGCATCACTTGGGGAGTGGTCGATCATCAAAGCCTAGAAGCCATGCGCGCGCGCATGCAAGGGCAACCGGGATTTATCGATGGTGGCGATCACTTGCAGTGTCGCGACCCCAACGGCCTGACCCTGATGGTGCGAACCAGCACCTTGCACCCTGTGGACCTGGAGGTGCCGCCGATCAATCAGTGGGGCGATATGCGCCGGGTGGACCTGCCCAGTCCCGTGTATGAAAAAGCCGAGCCAATTGGCATTGGCCATGCAGTTTTTTTTGTCGCTGATCTGGCCGAGAGCGAAAGCTTTTATCGCGAGGTAATGGGCTTCCATGTTTCCGACCGCTATACCGATCGCGGTGTTTTTATGCGTATGCAGGCGCGCGGCGGCCACCACAATATTTTTCTGCTCAAATTGCCTGGTCGCACGGCCGGCCTGAACCATGTCGCCTTCACCGTGCGGGATATCCACGAAGTGATTGGTGGGGGACTGGCGATGCACCGCAAACAGTGGACCACCTTTATCGGCCCGGGTCGCCACCCAGTGTCTTCAGCCTACTTTTGGTACGTCAACAGCCCAATGGGCGGCCCCTTTGAATACTACACCAACGAGGATTATCTGACCGAACATTGGACCCCCAGGGAACTGGTGCACTCGCTGGAATCTTTTACCGAGTGGGGTGTCGAGGGCGGTATCGACATCCACACCCGACGCCAGAAGCCCCGAGCAGTGGAGTCTTGAGGTGGACAAGGTTCTGGTAATCGGTGGCGGCCAAGCGGCAGGGTGGGCTTGCAAAACGCTGCGGGCCGAAGGTTATGACGGTGCGATTACCGTAGTGGCGGAAGAGGCGCATGATTTTTACGAACGCCCACCCCTGTCCAAAGATGCCTTGACTGCCGATGCACCGCTGCCGCGGTTGTTTTCGCCGGAGGATATGGCTGCGCTCCAATTGTGTTGGAAGCGCCCGGCACGTGCTGTCGCCATAGACCGTGCATCTCGGCAGGTGACGCTTGCTGACGGCGAGCGCCTGTCCTACGAACGCCTGCTGATCGCCACGGGTGCCCGCGCACGCCTGCCGGTGGCTGACTGGGCACAGTTGGACCGGGTGGTGACATTGCGAAGCTGGGATGACGCACAAGTGCTGCGCCGCCGACTGGCGACTGCACGCCGGGTGGCGGTGATTGGCGGCGGTTGGATTGGCCTGGAAGTTGCCTCCAGTGCCCGTGCTCTCGGGCTGGAGGTGGCAGTGTTCGAGCGCGCACCTGGTTTGTGTGGGCGCAGTGTCGGCCCCGAAGTGGCAGAGGCCATCGCCGAATTGCATCGCGAAAACGGTGTTGCCTTACATCTGGATTGTGGTGACCTCCATCTGGCGCAAACGCCTTCCGCCATTCATGTCAGAGCCGGTGGCAGTAGTGAATCTTTCGATCTGGTGGTGGTGGGCACTGGAGTACAAATCAATTTAGAGCTGGCCCGCGACGCTGGCCTGGACACAGACCAAGGGGTGCTGGTGGACGAGGCGGGGCGTACCAGCGATCCACATATTTTTGCCGCCGGCGATGTGGCCCAGCATCCGCAATTGGGTATTTGCCTGCAATCCTGGGCCTTCGCGCAAAATCAAGCGACAGTGGCCGCCCGCGCCCTGTTGGGCCAAGCGGTCGGCTACCGGGAGCCCGCTTGGCTCTGGTCTGATCAGTGCGGACGCAATATTCAAATTCTCGGTACGCCGGTCGCTAATGGCCGCTGCGTAGTACGGCGGGAAACGGCAAGTATCGTGTTCTTTTACCTGGACGCTGACAATCGGTTGGCGCAGATGGTGGCCTTTGATCAGCCCCGCGCCATCAAGTTAGGCAAACGCTGGATAAACACCGGGTTGGCGCTGGATGCCAGTCTCCTCGCCAATCCCGACTTCAACCTGATGCAGCTTCGCTAGCCCGCGACACAATTCGCGGCACGAGTATGCAAAGCAACCATGGGACCAGACGATGACAATAATAGCGGTTAACAAGTCGGCCAAGGCGCCAACCACGAGTACAACCAGTGCAAAGCAATGGGCCATTCCACTAGCCTTGCTTACCTGCGTGATTCTCTCCTTTTTCGACAAGATCAGTATCGCCGTGCTGCTGGCCATTCCGGCGTTTCAGGCCGATATGGGGGTGGTGGGGGACACCACTAAGCTCGGTTGGTTGATGTCGGCATTTTTGATTTCCTATGGCTTCTCGTCCATGTTCCTCAGTTCTCTCGCCGACGTTATCAGCCCTAAGCGTTGCCTCTATGCCATTATGATCGTGACTGCACTGATCATGGCGCTGATGGGGCTGGTTGATAATTACCAGCATATGCTCACCCTGCGCATTGTGCTGGGGGTGGTCGAGGGCCCGCTGTTTGGCATCGCCTACGCCATCGTCAAGCGAAGTTTTCCGCTACGGGAACAGGCCCGTGCCACCATGCTGTGGATTATCGGTACCCCGATCGGCGCCATGATCGGCTTTCCCCTCACGTTTCAGATTTTGCAAACCTTCGGCTGGCGCGCCACCTTTTTCACTATGGCACTGTTGACGATACCGATCCTGCTATTGATGTGGGCGGTGTTTCGCAATCAGCTCCATTTGGATCACACAACGCCCGAGGGCGAGCAGCGCGACCGTCAGCCGATCAGTGCGAAAGCTTACCTGTCGGCTTGTCGCGAGCTACTGGCAAACACCCCATTCGTTGCCGTGTGCCTGTTCAATGCCGCCCTGCTCAGTTACCTGTGGGGCCTCAACTCCTGGCTACCCACCTACTTGACCCAGGAGCGCGGTGTGCAGCTGAGAGATGCCGGGCTGGTTTCCGCGATCCCCTTTGTGTCCATGCTCTTGGGGCAGTTTGTCGGCGCCAGCCTGTCGGATCGCTACGACCGCCGCGCGTTGATGTGCGCCTTGCCGCTGATCTTCGCTGGGGTCGGTATTCTCGCTCTGTTGGCGTTTGACAATAGTGTTTTGGCAATCGCCGCGTTGGCCTTTAGCACCTTTTGTTGGGGCATGGTGCCGCCGAGCATCTTTACCCTGGTGGGCAAGCTGGCACCCGCCGACAAAATTTCGAGCTATGGCGGTGTCGCCAACGGTTTTGGCAACCTCACTTCCGCTTTTATGCCCGTCGCCATTGGCGCCTTGATCGCCTTTACCGGCAGCGTGAACTTCGGCCTGTTGTTTATGGCGTTGCTGGCGTTGATTGGCGGAGCCCTGCTACTGCCGCTGGTGCGGCGCTACTAGCGCGCCCGGCCATTACCGGAACCTGAAATAGAGGAGACAACCATGACCGCACAATCCGCCACTATGAATCGACCCGCCGACATGAACTTTTCCGACTGGATAGAGAGTCGCGTTGCACGCTACAAGGGCCGTACCTACGACTGGAACGCGCTGAAATTTCAGGCAGATTTCGACCCCAAGTACCGGCGCGCGCAGATGCGTTATATCGGCACTGGGGCCACCGGGGTTGCCACGGATACCAATACTATCCCCGCGGAACATTTCACTTTTTCCACCATGGTATTGCCTTCCAAGTGTGAAGGTCCTCTGCATGTGCACGATGATGTAGAGGAGGTCTTCTTCATACTCAAGGGACAGATTCGCCTGTTTTTAAAAGATGGTGATGACTACACCGAAACCGTGTTGCAAGAACGCGATGTAGTATCGGTTCCCCCGGGTATCTACCGCGGCCTGCTCAACGAGAGTGAAGAGGAGGCATTGATGTGCGTGATGTTGGGCACACCCAAGCCCAAGATTCCCACCTACCCGGAAGATCACCCGCTTTCCAAAATTAAGCGCAATTAAGGCGGCGATACCTCGTGCAGATAAAGCATTTGCAACTGTCAGCGGGTCCGCTCTATTACCGCGAGAGCGGTCGCGGCCCGGCATTGGTGTTGCTGCACGGCATCAGCTCCGGTGCTGCCTCCTGGGAACCGCTAGCGGCGCATCTGCCGGACTACCGCTTGCTGGCTTGGGATGCCCCTGGTTACGGCCAAAGTCAGCCGCTGGCGAACCCGTGTCCCAACGCTGCCGATTACGTGCAGCGCCTGGAGGACTGGCGCCAAGCTCTGGACTTAGAGAGTTTCGTCTTGGTGGGCCACTCCCTGGGCGCCATGGTCGCCGCCGCCTATTGGCGGGCCTATCCGGAGCGGCTCGCCGGGCTGGTGCTGGCCAGCCCCGCAGCGGGTTATCAGTACGCTGCACAGGAGAAAAGGGCCACTGTCTATCGCAGTCGCTTTACACAATTGCAGGACATGGGCCACGAGACCTATGCCGCGGCGCGCGCACCTCACCTGCTGCGCCGCAATGCATCTACGGAGGATATCGCCCAGGTGCAGGCCGGCATTGAGCGACTCAATATCGACGGGTTTCGGCAAGCCAGTTGGATGTTGGCGGAAGATGCCATCGCCAACTATTTGAATACTTCGTTGGTGCTTCCGGGGCTGGTGCTGTGCGGAGGAGAGGACTCCATCACCCCGCCGAAGGGTGCGCGAGAATTGGCACAGCACCTGTCTCTACCTTATCGGGAAATTCGCGGCGCCGGTCACGCTTGTTATATCGACGCGCCTTTGGCGTTCGCCGCTGCCTTGCGAGGCTTCGCCACCCGGGAAAAGTTCGCCACTGTCAACGGGAGGACCTCAGTATGAAATTGTCGATTGACAACCGTGTAGCGGTGGTAACAGGCGGCAGCTCTGGTATCGGCTTTGAGACGGTGCGTCTGCTGTTGGCCGCCGGTGCGCGAGTTGCCTTTTGTGGGCGCAACAAAGAGCGTCTGGAAAACGCGCGTGTGTTGCTGGAGGGCGATTACCCGAGCGGTGAGCTGTTGGCGCTGCCATGTGATGTTTTGAATGAGGACGACTGCCGCGAATTTGCTGTGGCGGTAAAAGAGCGTTTTGGTGGCTGCGACCTGTTGATTGCCAATGCGGGTCAGGGTTTTGTAGCGCATTTGGACGATACCCCTGAGGAGGCTTGGTTGGGCGAGTCACGCCTAAAACTATTCGGTGTGCTGAATCCCTTGGCCGCCTTTCGTCCCTTGCTGCGCAATTCCGACATCGCCTCGCTCACCTGTGTGAACTCGCTGCTGGCGCTGCAGCCGGAGCCACACATGATCGCCACTTCAGCGGCGCGCGCGGCGTTGCTCAATTTAACCCACTCTCTATCCCATGAGTTGATTGGGGAAGGCATTCGCGTCAATTCGATTTTGCTCGGCATGGTGGAATCGGGCCAATGGCGGCGGCGTTTCGAACAGCGTGGCGAGCGATCGCAAAGCTGGGAGCAATGGTCCAGCGCCATAGCGGCCAAGCGGGGCATCCCCATGGGCCGCCTGGGGCGGCCGGAAGAAGCGGCGCGGGCGCTGGTGTTTTTAGCGTCGCCATTGGCTTCTTTCACCACCGGCGCCGCGCTCGATGTATCCGGTGGTTTCAACCGGCATCTATAACGGCGCCGTATTTTTAACTGAGAGGAGTCCAGCCCTTGGACAAGAAATTAATGATGATCGGTTACGGCGCTATGGGGCGGGAAGTACACCGACTGTTGCCGGAGGGCTTTCGCCTGCATTGGGTAGTGGTGCCTGTCGCCAGTGCCGCCGCAACTCGCGAGCAGCTGGGCGGCCATACCAAGGTGTTGGTGAACCTGGATAACTTTGATGAACGTCCGGATCTGGTGGTGGAATGTGCCGGCCAAGCGGCTTTGGAGGAGCATGGCGAGGCACTATTGCGCCGCGGTCTCACCCTGGTTTCGGTGGCCAGCGGTGCCCTGGCGAATCCGGATTTACGTGGGCGTCTCGACCAAGCCTTGCAAGAGGGGGGAGGGCGCCTGGAAATCGCCACGGGTGCTATTGCCGGTATGGACGGCTTAGCGGCGGCCCGCAGTGGCGGTCTCGACAGCGTTTTATATGAGTCCTGCAAGGCGCCCCGAAGCTGGGCCGGCAGCCACGCGGAAACCTTGATCGATTTGGATCGGGTAACGGAAAAAACAGTTTTTTACCAAGGCAGTGCTGGTGAAGCGGCGCGCTTGTTTCCCGCCAACGCCAACGTAGCGGCCACCATTGCCCTGGCCGGCGTGGGTATGGAGGCCACGCAGGTGCGATTGGCAGTCGATCCTCAAACCGAGCGCAACAGCCACCGCATCCATGCTGTGGGGCGCTTTGGTGAATTCAATATGGAGGTCCGCGGCGTGCCACTGAAGGACAACCCCAAGACGTCCATGCTGGCCGCTTTATCTGTGGTGCGCGCCTGTCAGCGCCACCTGGACCCAGTTACCCTATAAATGAGTCACCCTATGCATAAGCCCCGGATACAGCCTATTTTTATTGCCGGCGAGTGGCGCACTGGGCGCGGCGCGCCGCTGATCTCTCAGTTTCCCGCCGACAGCTCGGTTAATGCTGAGTTGCGTGCGGCCAGCGTCGAAGACGTCGAAGAGGCGGTGGTACGGGCTGACGCCGCCCAGCGCAGCGCGGCCTGGAGAGCCACATTGCCACACCAGCGCGCCGCCATCCTCACGCGGGTATCGGATTTGCTGTTGTCTCGTGTAGAGGAATTGGCGGCTCTGCAGACCCGCGACAATGGCAAGCCGTTGGCCGAGACACGTGCCTTAGTGGCCAGTGCGGCGGGCACCGCGCGCTATTTCGCCGCTGCCTGTGAGACCCTTGAAGGCGAACTGCCAACCCCGCGCAACGGGGATTTCATGACGTTTAGCCAGTACGAGCCACTGGGGGTGGTAGGGGCCATCACACCCTGGAACTCTCCGATCGCCAGTGAAATGCAAAAGATCGCCCCGGCCATCGCTGCCGGCAACGCGGTGTTGCTTAAACCCGCCGAGGCCACGCCACTGGCGGCCTTAAAACTAGCGGAACTGTTTCAGGAAGCCGGGCTGCCGCAGGGATTGCTGAGTGTGCTGCCGGGTCGCGGCAGCTTGATCGGAGAAGCCATCGTCCGCCACCCGCTGGTGCGCAAGATTTCCTTTACCGGCGGCACAACTACTGGTCGCCACCTGGCCCACATCGCCGCGGATAAATTGATCGGTACCTCGTTGGAGTTGGGGGGTAAGTCGCCCACCATCATCTGCGCAGACGCGGATCTGGAGCAGGCGGTCAAGGGGGTCGCCTACGGCATTTTTAGTTCCGGCGGCCAGGCGTGCGTCGCTGGTTCACGGTTGTTTGTCCACCGCAGTATCTACCAGTCGGTGCTGACGCAGTTGTGCCAAGTGGCGCGTCAGCTGCGTGTGGGGCACCCGGAAAAGCCTGGCATTCACGTGGGACCCTTGATTAGTGAGCGGCATAGAGAGCAGGTCGCCAGCTATGTGGAGCGTGCGCGTGCAGAGGGTGGGCGTGTATTGGTGGGCGGTTGTCCTCCCGAGGATCCCGCACTCGCCGGCGGTAGTTACTTTCTCCCCACCGTAATCGAGGGGCTGCCAAATCACAGTGTTGTGTGTCAGGAAGAAATCTTCGGTCCGGTTTTGGTCGCGCAGCCTTTCGACGACGAGGCGTCCCTGCTGGCCCAGGCCAATGACAGTGTTTACGGCCTCGCGGCGGGTATTTGGAGCGCAGACTACCGCGCCGCACTAAAACTGGCCGAGCAGCTGGAGGTCGGCACTGTGTGGATCAATACCTACAAGAAATTTTCCATCTCCACGCCTTTCGGTGGCTACAAGGAGAGCGGCCTGGGGCGCGAGAAAGGTCGGCGGGGCATTCTCGCCTATATGCAGCAGAAAAGTATCTACCTGGGTCTCGATCCGAACCCGATCGGCTGGTGCGACTGATAACTGCTGCCCTGAGCGCGGCGAAATTCAAAAGATGAGTACAACATGAGCAAAGAGATCACCGTTGGAGATGCGCTAGTCCGCACCTTGGAACAGCAGGCCGTGAGCGCAGTTTACGGTGTCATTTCGATTCATAACCTGCCCATTGCAGACGCCCTCGGCCGTCGCGGCAGCCCTCGTTTCGTGCCTGCCCGCGGTGAGGCGGGAGCGGTCACCATGGCGGATGCCCACGGTCGCCAGACTGGATTGGGTGTCGCGCTTACCAGCACCGGGGCGGGTGCTGGCAACGCTGTAGGGGCCCTATTGGAAGCTCTGAACGCCGGGACCCCACTGTTGCATATCACCGGCCAGGTGGAGCGACAGTATTTGGGCCGCGATGCCGGGTTTATTCATGAGACTCAAGACCAATTGGGCTTTTTGCGCGCCTGTTGCAAGGGCGCCTATCGAGTGACCAGCGCTGAGCAGGCGGTGCCGATCGTTCGGCGCGCAATTCGCGAGGCGATGACCGCCCCCATGGGCCCGGTGAGTGTGGAGATCCCCATCGATCTACAGGGGGCCTTGTTCGATGGATTTTTGCCAAGTGCGCCTGTGGCGCCGGCGAGGCCGCCGGCATTGGCGAATTGTCGGGTCCAGGCCCTGGCGCAACGATTGCGCAACGCCACGCGGCCCTTGTTGTGGGTAGGGGGCGGTGCCTTGGGGGCAGGCGATGGCGTGCGACGCCTGGCGGACGCGGGCCTGCCAGTGATTTCCAGCACCCACGGACGGGGCATAGTGCCCGACAGCCATCCCCGCAGCCTGCGCGCTTTTCACAATGCGGAAGCGGTCGAGGCGCTGTTTGCACAATCGGATCTATTGATCGTCGCCGGCTCGAAACTGCGCTCTAACGAGACCAAGACCTATTCGCTGGCACTGCCAGAACCGCTGGTGCAGATCGACATCGACCCGGCTGCTTGCCACCGCAACTATCGGGCGGATGAATTTATTGAGGGGGACTGCGGCGAAGTTCTTACGGCGCTGGCGGAGTGTTTTGACGGCGAGAGCTTGGCCGACGGTCAATACGACGGCGATATTTCCAGTGCGATCGCTCAAGCGGAACAAAAACTTCGTGCACAGATGGGCCCCTATGCGGTGCTTTGCGATGCCGTGCGCGCGGCATTGCCCGCGGATGGCTTGTTTGTGCGCGACATCACCATGTCTGGCAGCACCTGGGGTAGCCGCTTGCTGCCGATTGAATTTCCCAACACCAACATTCACTCCCTGGCGGGCGCCATCGGTATGGGGTTACCGATGGCCATCGGTAGCGCGGTGGCACAGCCTGGACGCAAAGTTTTGGGACTGGTGGGGGATGGTGGCCTGATGCTTGGCGTTGGTGAGATCGCCACGATGGTACAGGAAAATCTGGACCTCACCTTGCTGGTCATGAATGACGGCGGTTACGGCGTGATGCGCGGCATACAGCGCAATCACTTCTCAGACCGCCAGTACTACAACACCTTGCTTACGCCTCGGTTTACCACTCTAGCGGATTCCATGGGGCTAAAACATTGGCAAATTCGTGACGCTTCCCAGGCGAGCGAGTTGCTGTTCCAGGCAGTGTCCCACGCTGGCCCAGCCCTGGTAGAAGTGGACATGGCTTGTTTCGGCGAACTGAAGTTTGCCGGCCCACCGCAACGGAAGCTTTTTTGAAACAGAAAGAAAGACAACTGAGAGAGATTAAAATAATGAGAGTTGATAAATCCTTGCACCTTTGCAGTACTTTTGTCGCACTGTGTTTTTTGTTCGAAACCGCGGTTGCTGCCGAAACAACAGAAGACCCGGTGGACTCCAACCTGGATCTCGGCGGAGCCTTACGCCTGCAGCATCGCTACGAAGACTGGGATTCCAGCAGCAAAGGTGGTGCTGGCAAAATTGATTTTGAGTCCCTCACGCTCAAGCTCAAGGGCAATCAAGGCAACTTTTTTGCCGACGCTTCTTATTACCTGCGCTACCTCAATGATGAGGAAATCAACTCGCTGGAGCACGGCTATGTAGGTTATCGTTTTTCCAGCGATCGTCAGCTCCAGCTCGGTTGGGCCTATGAGCCGTTTGGCCTACAACCTTATCCCCAATTTGGCTGGACATTCAATATTCCTTTTTATCTGGCGATGGGACATTCCAGTGCCCTCGGTGGAAAATACGTCCAGGAATTCGGTGATTGGGATATACAGCTTGGGGCTTTTAAAAAAGCCATACCGGTAGAAAACCGCTTCTCCCCCAACATGGCCGACGCCAAGGATGTCGATGACGCCTTTGTGGCGCCGACAAACCGCCTACAAGCCAACGAGAAGGAAAATCAATTCAACCTTCACCTGAATCGTGAATTCAAGGGGGATGGCTGGGATGGCACCTTCGGGGTGTCTGCCTATCGGGGAGACTTGGTTAACCGGCTCAGCGATGGCGATGGCGACTACTGGGGCGCAGAGCTTCAATCTATCATCCACCGGGGTCCCTGGACACTGGCACTTCAGGGCATCCGTTACGCCTTCAACCCCAACAATCCTGCCGGGGTCAGCGAAGACAGTGTCCTCTTTGCCGGGGCCGGCACGCCCAGTTATCTGGTGGCCGCAAAAGGTAGTATCGGTGTCGCCAACCTGGCCTACGATCTGCCTGTAAGCAGCCTGGGGCCGGTTAAAAAATTACGCTTGTACTCCGATTACAGCCATTTGTTCAAAGACAAGGCTGGTTGGGATGATTCACAGATGGCGACTCTTGGAGTTCAGTTCTTTGCCTGGCCAGTAATGGGTTGGCTGGACTTCACCTGGGGCAGGAACCTCAACGTCATGGGCGGCCGTCCTGGCGGTGTCGGCTTGGCTTCCGCGGATGCTTCCGGGAGTGATCGGGTGGAATTTCGCACCAATCTCAATATAGGCTATTACTTTTAAGGCAGTTTGACGGCCTGTGGCGAAAATCTGGCCATAAACTTATAGTCTATTAATTCGTAAACTTGCTACTTCCGATCTGTGGACTTAACCCCCATCATTTCGGAGGTATCTGCTTTGACAGCCCAGCTGTGCGAGTGTATTGGTAATCCCCCCATTATCAACCAAAGCTAAAAGTAGAGAGTTATACGACCTCCAGCCTCTCACTTTGGGGTAGCCTGATTTCTCCAGACAGCCCCGATTGTTACCATAGGCAATCGGGAGTATGTAATGACTATCAGAAAGGCTTATTCAATAGAGTTTCGCTCAGAGGCTCTAAAGCTGCTCCTCAAGCAGGGGTTGGCGCATGCGGAGGCGGCCCGGAGGTTGGGTATCTCCAAGGGGACGCAGCAAATTAGGTGGTGGTTGAAAGGGCTGGGGGCGCCATCGTTCGCAGTCCTGAAGACGGAGTGATAATGTTGCTACACAAATAAGTTGAGAATGAGATTGATTCCGACAACTTTTATAATCATATAGTAAAAATAGCTTTATAGGATTTTGCTAAAACTTCCCTTAAGTAATTGATTTCACGCAACTTTATTTATAATGTCCCGGTAAACTGCACAGCTAGGGCCTGTTGACACTAATGGAGTTGGCCCTGTTGTGACAGAAAAGGTGCCAATCGAGGAGAGAGAAGCGCGGTTTGGTTGCTCCAAATGAGCGACGAACAACGAAGAGTGGCGCCTTCTCCGGCACAACCCGAAGGGCTGCAGCTGGTTTCACGCCCTGCAGTGTTAGAAATTGCTTATGTGGACCCACCACACAGCGCCATTCCTGCCTTGCAGGCAGTGGCAGCAGGGCTATCTCGGTTAGTGTCAACAGGCCCTAAGTAAGGGTTGATATGGGCGAAACCTCGCTGGTTTTCTTTACTTTAAGATATGATATATCATAATTCAGTTGAAATGCACATGCCTGAATCGAGCGTGGACGAATCAGAAGGGTTGTTGTGAGAGATACTTTAGGAATCGTGGCTTCCGGCTTATGCTTGCTCCACTGTATGTTGATCCCTGTTTTACCTGCCCTGGGGGGACTGGGGGTATTGGTCGCGCTGCAGGGGAGCCAGTATCTCCACTTGGCTTTGCTCATACCAGTGGTACTCTTGGCCCTGGCGAGCTTCCCGGCTTCATGTAGGCGCCATCGGCGCCATGCGGTAATGATTGCTGGGTTTTCTGGGATCTTGTTGTTGGTTATTGCGTTATACCTGGAGGGTATTTGGGAGCTACTTGCCAGTATCCTGGGAGCTGGCCTGTTAATCCTCGCTCACTGGGTAAACCGACGCCTGATCTATCGAGCGGTGCTGGCTGATTAGGTAAAGGTCATGAAATCTATAGGGATCATTTTTATTATTGTATATCTTTATCGATGCCCTGGCAGCTTGTTGAAAAAGGCATCCTGCCTGCTTCAAAACACGAAAAGCGAAAAATGTGTTTTTCACTTTTCCCCCAAAATCAACGACTTAGGCGTCGCCGATTTTGCCGGAACATCCATGTTCCGGTACCGGGCTGGTAAAATAATTCGAATTTCAACAGCCCGCTAGATGGGTGATCATGCCTTTGACAGGGCAATAGATTTTTTTATGAAATTTTGCGTTGCCGAAGCCTATTTGTTCACCTCAAAGAGAAACAATCACGAATGAAATAAATTATGAATGTATCCCAAATTAAAAAGACCTTGAGTGCGGCCGAGGAAACTTGCCGTAGTTCAGGGGTTCGGTTTACCGAGAAGCGCAGAAATGTTCTTACCATCCTGCTGTGGTCAAAAATTCCTCTCTCTGCCTATGAGATAGCAGAGCAGTACAAACGTGACTATGGTGATTCAATTCCCGTCATGTCCGTTTACCGAATGCTGGATTTCCTGGCTGAAGAAGACTTTGTCCACAAGCTTAATTCGGAAAACAAATACCTGGCGTGCACCCATATTACTTGTGACCACAGTCACCAAACGCCACAATTCCTGATTTGCAATCGCTGTAACAAAGTGCGGGAAGTCGGTATCAAGCCCGAAGTGATCGCAGCGTTGCGTGAAACGGTTAAGAATGCGGGCTACCATTTCCAAACATCCCAGCTGGAGCTGGATTGCCTCTGTGACAAGTGCGGTCAGGATGCAGCTTAGTGGTCAATAAGCAGTTGGTACAGGGGGTGCCTGCGAATGTTATCACTGGCTTTCTCGGTGTGGGTAAGACGACGGCGATTCGCCACCTTCTGGAAAGCAAGCCCGATGGTGAACGCTGGGCTGTTCTGGTAAATGAGTTTGGAGAGGTGGGTGTTGACGGCGCATTTTTTGAGCCGGACCAGGAAGACAGCGTTTATATCCGAGAGGTGCCCGGTGGCTGTATGTGCTGTGCGGCTGGCTTGCCAATGCAGGTTGCTTTAAACCAGTTACTGGCTAAATCCAGACCCCATCGATTATTGATTGAGCCTACGGGCCTGGGACATCCTCGCGAGGTATTGGCAGCGTTGTCTGACGCTGTGCGTGGTGGCGTTTTAGATCTTCGCTGTACACTTGCTTTGGTAGATGCCCGCTGCATTGAAGATGATCGCTACTTGCGTAGTGAGACTTTTCGACAGCAGTTAGAAGTTGCTGACCTGGTGATAGCCAACAAGTCTGATCTCTATGGTCCTGAGGACTTGCAAAACCTCCAGCGTTTTCTCTCATTCTCAGGTAAAGACACTGAGCAGCCTTTGCAAGTGGTGGAGCAAGGGCGTATCGAATTAGATTGGCTTCATCTCCCCAGTCGTTTCCAGGCTTCTGGAGGGGGCAATCACCAGCATCCGGCTCCGCAGGAGGCGGATGAAGTTGAGCTATTGCCAGCGTGTGGTTATCTCCGTTCAGAGAATAGCGGAGAGGATTATTATAGCTGTGGCTGGCGTTTTAGCCCGGAATTTATATTTGACTATGACGCTCTCTTTTCGCTATTCAGCGCCGCTGAAGCGGAAAGGATCAAGGGTGTATTTATTACCGGGCAAGGTGTTTTCGGATTTAATAGGGCTGGCGAAGTGTTAACAGTGCTGGAGTTGGATGACATATTGGAAAGCCGGGTAGAAGTGATTAACCAGCTACGCCTGGGCTGGGATGAAATGGAACGATCCTGGATCGACGCCATAACAGGTAATCAGAATACAGAAACGAAAGTTTTTAATGAATCCAGATAGTTCTTGGGTCAGATACTTAAGTCTGGCCTGACCTATAGGATGTCTCTGACTTTAATAAAAATTGTTGAGTAAATATGAAAATAAACCATTCAATCGTTTTCAGGATTGCAACTGCTGCACTGCTCGCTGGTGCCAGTTATTCCAGTCTTGCTGCAGGGAAAGAGAGTGTTTCGACCGAGGGGATGTGGCAGCCACACCAGTTACCTGAGCTGTCCAAAGAACTTAGTGGACATGGTCTTGAGCTGGATCCGGCCAGCATGACCAAACTCACTGAATTTCCAATGAATGCGGTGATCAGTTTGGGAGGCTGTTCGGCCTCCTTTGTCTCTCCACAAGGATTAGTGATTACCAATCACCACTGTGCCTACGGCTCGATTTCTTACAACTCAACAGAATCCAGGGATCTACTTGCGGAAGGTTTTCTGGCTGGGGATTTATCGGAAGAGCTACCTGCCGCTCCTGGTTCCCGTGTCTATGTCACCGTAGAAATGAACGAAGTGACAGATAAGGTCAACGACCGCTTGATTGATGACATGGATGGCGCCGCACGTTTTGCCGCAATCCAAGAAGCGGAGAAGGCACTGGTTTCCGAGTGTGAAAAAGATCCGGGGCATCGCTGTGAGGTTTACAGCTACTACGGTGGTTTGAATTACTACCTGGTCAAGCAATTGGAAATCCGCGATGTGCGTTTGGTTCATGCACCTGCGTCTTCAATCGGAAAGTTCGGCGGCGATATCGATAACTGGATGTGGCCTCGCCATACCGGCGATTACGCTTTCTATCGTGCCTATGTTGGCAAGGATGGCAAACCGGCCGATTACTCCAAGGATAATATCCCTTACCAGCCCAAGCACTACCTGCCCGTAGCGGCAAAAGGACCTAAAGACGGTGACTTTGTCATGGTTGCCGGTTATCCGGGCCGTACAAACCGTTATCGCACTGCGCAAGAAGTGGAAAGCAACTTCAACTGGTATTACCCGAAGATGCAGCGGGTATTGGGGGAGTGGTCTGAAACCATTGGTGCTGCTACCGCTGACAATAAAGATGCGGAGCTAAAGTATGCCAGTCGCGTGGCAGGCTTGAATAATTACTCCAAAAACTTTACCGGCATGATGGAGGGATACCAGCGTAGCGACCTGCTACAGCGCAAACAAAAGCTGGAAAAAGATTTGCAGGCCTGGGTGAATTCTGACAAAGCCCGCCAGAAGAAATACCAATCTACTATCGATGACCTGGAGGCATTGGTTGTTGAAGAAGAGTCAACCCGTGAACAGGATCTGGCCATCAATTATATGGATCGCTCCGCCATGTTGGGCGCCGCGCGTAAATTGTATCGTTTGGCCAAAGAGAATGAAAAACCTGATGCCGAGCGCAAACCGGGTTATCAGGAGCGGGATCTGACACGATTCACAGAAAGTATGCGTCGTATTGAACGCAGCTACCACCCATCGGTGGACAAGCAGATTTGGCTCTACTTCCTGGAGCGCTACCAGGCGCTTCCGAAAGAACAGCGTATAGCCAGCTTTGATCGTTACCTGAACATCGATAAGGGCAATGCTGGTTTAGAGGCAACTCTCGACAAGATGTACAGGGACACAGAGCTTTCCGATGTCGAGGTGCGTGAAGGCTGGATCGGCAAAAAGCCTGAAGATTTCAAAGAGAGCAAAGATCCGTTTATCCAGTTGGCCGTGGCCATGTACGATGACATGCTTGTGCGTGAAGAGCATGAGGATTCCATGAAAGGGCGTTTTGCTCAACTCCGCCCGGAGTATATGGAACTGCTGATCGATTATTACCAATCACTGGGCAAGCCGGTCTACCCTGATGCAAACAGCTCCCTTCGTGTGACCTATGGTCTGGTCAAAGGCTATCAGCCACCAGCCGGCACAATTAAAGAGGCTGCCGATGGCAACGATGGTAAGGAGGGATTTGTACCTTTTACAACCCTGCGCGGCATAAAGGCGAAGTACACCGGCGAGGATCCCTTTGATGCGCCTAAAGCCCTGATGGAAGCTATTGATAAGAAGGACTTTGGCCGTTACTACGAAAAGCAGCTGGATTCAGTACCGGTGAATTTCTTAAGCACCGTAGATATTACCGGCGGTAACTCCGGATCTCCGACAATGAATGGTCGCGGCGAGTTGGTAGGGGTAGTGTTTGATGGGACCTACGATAGCATCAATGCTGACTGGGACTTCACTGATAGTACCCGGGCGATTCATGTCGATATCGCTTACATTCTTTGGGTGATGGAGAATATCGACGGTGCCGGATATTTGGTACGCGAGATGGGTCAATAATCTTACTGCCGGCCAGTAGCATCACTAAACCAATCGGGACTGATTGTTTAGTGATGCATTGGGAGCAATCTTTTCCTTACTGGTTTTCATGCTCCAAAAGCTTTTTCTGATCAATATGGCGGTGATCCGGGCTGGCACCTCGAGTGAACACCACTTGTCCACCCATTGTCAGGGTGCCGAACACCACCTATCGGCCGCATATCCCTTTGTAGCATTAACCTGGGTTATCGACCCAGTTTTTTGGCCGTTTTGCCGCCTATCCCCCAGTTTTGCTTGGGAATTTCCTGCACAAGGACTCTAACATTCTCTTCGGGTGCATTCAGTGAGCGGCAAATGGCGGCCGTCACCTCGGCAATCAGCGCCTCTTTTTGTTCTTCGGTGCGTCCTTCCATCATATTGATATGTGCGATAGGCATAATCTATTCCTCTTAATTAAGTGCCACTAGTCCCGTAACTTTAACCGTGGAAGCAATCCTGCTGCATCGCTCTGTAACAAAGAAGGCAGTGCAACAGGGGCTAGTGTGGCTAAACGAAGCGGCCGCTGATGGTGCCCAGATCCTGGTACCTTACGCAGAAGCTATCACCTTTGTTCACCTGCACTGCCGCAGTGATGGCGCCCACCATTACGAAGGACCCGGCTGGCAGTTCCTCACCCCGTTCGCCCAGCATATTGGCCAGCATGGCGACTGAGGCGGCGGGGTGACCCAATACTGCGGCGCCGGCCCCCACCTCGACCACTTCGCCATTCACTTCCATCACCACGCCTAAATTGCGCAGATCCAGATCGCCCACATCCGCCATCCGACCGCCAGTAAAAAAGCGGGTAGAGGAGGAGTTGTCCGCGATGACGCTCTTCAAATCAAATTTGAAGTCCTTGTAGCGTGAATCGATCACTTCCACCGCCGGCAGAACGAAATCCGTGGCCCGCAGTACATCGCCGATATGTACTCCCGGGCCTTTTAGGGGCGCCTTGGTGACAAATGCGAGTTCCGCTTCAATCTTGGGGTGAATCAACTCATCATGCTTGACTTCCCCGCCTTCCGGCACAGAGAAATAATCGGCCAGAAAGCCGTAGCAGGGATGCTCTACTCCCATCTGCGACATCTTCGCCCAGGAAGTCAACCCCATTTTCATGCCCACTATCTTGTGCCCGCGGGCCTCCTTGCGACGGCGGATCTCCCACTGGATGTCAAAGGCATCCTCGTAGGTCATCTGCGGATAATCATCCGTGATTTTGGTAATTTCGTATGCCTGCAGCTCGGCGTTTTCGCAGTGTTCCGCCAACTGTTCAATTTGTTCTTTGGTCAAGTTACCCATCAGATTAACCCTTTGTCTTTGGCCATGGTCAATGCCAGGTCTTCAATCATGTCTTCCTGTCCGCCTACAGTGCCGCGACGCCCCAGCTCCACCAGAATATCGCGCGCCGGAATGCCATACTTGGCTTCAGCGCGTTGGGCAAACAGCAGGAAGGAGCTGTAAACACCGGCGTAACCCAGTGTCAGCGCATCGCGGTCGACGCGAATCGGTTGGTCCATCATCGGCACAACGCGGTCCTCGGCCACATCCATAATTTTGTACAGATCAATATTGTGAACTGCACCCATTCTATTCAGTACCGCTACCATCACTTCCAGCGGCGTGTTGCCGGCACCGGCACCCAGCCCGGCAACGGAGCCGTCGATACGAACAGCACCCGCTTCCATCGCTGCCAGTGAGTTGGCAATCGCCATCCCCATATTGTGGTGACCGTGAAAACCGATCTCGGTATCGGATTTCAGCTGTGCGCGCAACAGGCTGATTTTTGCAGACACTTCTTCCGGTAGCATATAACCGGCCGAGTCGGTACAGTAGATGCAGTTGGCACCGTAGGATTCCATCAACTGAGCCTGTTCCAGAAGTTGTTCTGGCGTAACCATATGGGCCATCATCAAAAAGCCGACCGTATCCATACCCAGGCTGGCGGCGAGATGAATGTGCTGCTCGGAGACATCCGCTTCCGTACAGTGGGTGGCTACACGGATGGTGCTGACCCCAAGATCGCGGGCCATACGCAAATGGTCGACAGTTCCGATCCCGGGCAGCAGCAACGCAGATACTTTGGCCTGCTTCATTTTCGGGATAACTGCGTCCAGATACTCCTCATCACTGTGGGCCGGAAAACCGTAGTTGACGGAAGCGCCACCCAGGCCATCGCCGTGGGTCACTTCGATCAATGGTATGCCGGCCTCATCCAGGCCAGTGGCAATATCCACCATCTGCTCCAGGGTGATCTGGTGACGTTTAGCGTGCATACCGTCGCGCAGGCTCATATCGTGGAGCAGGACTTTTTTACCTTGTAAATTCATTGATTAAGCCTCCACTTGACCGCGAGCGGGCAACTCCAGCACACCCAGGTCCACTTCTTCGGCGAATATTTCCGCAGTGCGCAAACCAGCCGCGGTCATGATGTCCAGGTTGCCGGCATACTTGGGCAGGAAGTCACCCAGGCCTTCCACTTCAATAAAGATGGAGACGCGATTGCCGTCAAATACAGGACCGTTCACCAGTCGGTAGCCGGGTACATACTTCTGAACTTCCTGCACCATGCGGTGGACTGAGTCGGTAATAGCCGCCTGATCGGGTTCCGTTGCGGTCAGACAATGGATGGTGTCGCGCATGATCAGGGGCGGTTCGGCAGGATTAATAATGATGATTGCCTTGCCCTGTTTGGCCCCACCCACTTTTTCCACAGCACCAGCGGTGGTGCGGGTGAATTCATCGATGTTCTTACGTGTACCCGGCCCCACCGAGCGGGAGGATACGGTGGCAATGATTTCTCCGTAGTCAACTGGTTGGACCCGCGACACCGCAGCCACCATAGGAATAGTCGCCTGACCACCGCAGGTGACCATATTGACGTTCATTTCCAGGTTCCTGGTGTGATCGGCCAGGTTGACTGGTGGTATGCAATAGGGACCGATCGCCGCCGGCGTGAGGTCAATCATAATTACCCCCAGCTCGTTCAACTTGCGGCTGTTCTCGGCATGCACATAAGCGGAGGTGGCATCAAAGGCAATGCGGATATCGTCCTCCAGTACATGGGGCAACAGGCCGTCCACACCGGCTGCCGTGGTGCGGATACCCATTGCCCGGGCCCGCTTGAGACCTTCGGATTCCGGATCAATACCGACCATCCATACCGGCTCTATCCACTCCGAACGCTGCATTTTCATCAGCAGGTCTGTGCCGATGTTGCCAGGGCCGATAATGGCCGCTTTTAGTTTCTTGCTCATTGTCAAATCATCTGCCCGGTTAAATGAAGCGAACGGATGCGGAACCAATACCGCCAATACTGACGCACATATGGTCGCCGGCCTGTACCGGTGCCAGCGGTACCAGTGAACCCGACAGGATAACTTCACCCGCTTTCAGGGCGATGCCGAATTGGCCGAGGGTATTGGCCAACCAGGCGACACAGTTGACCGGGCTGCCCAGTGCCGCCGCACCGGCTCCGGTCGAGATGACCGCGCCATTTTTTTCCACCACCATGCCGCAGGTGGTCAGATCCACTTTGCGCGGGTCGACTGCTTTGTCGCCCAGGATAAACAGCCCACAGGAGGCGTTATCTGCGATGGTGTCCTGGATTTTGATCTGCCAATTCTCGATTCGTGAGTCGATCACTTCGAAACAGGGCATCACGCACTCGGTCGCAGCCAATACCTCTGCGTTGGTGATACCCGGCCCCATCAAATCCTTTTTCAGGATAAAGGCAATCTCGCCTTCGGCCTTGGGCTGAATCAGCTGCTCGCTGATAGGCATCTCCTGACCCTGGCTGAAGGCCATCTTGTCAGTGAGATAGCCGAAATCGGGCTGATCAACCTTCAGCATGGTCTGTACAGCCTTGGAAGTGAGGCCAATTTTTTTACCGATTACCCGTTCGCCGGATTCTAGGCGGCGTTCAAGCATGCGCTGCGAAATGCTGTAGGCATCGCCGATGGTGATATCCTCAAAGCGAGTCGTCAGAGGAGCAACCGCTTCGCGCTGCACCATCGCCTGATACAACTCATCACCGAGGTCTTGAATCTGTGTCTTTTCCATTTTGAAATACCAATAAATGTTTCTAAGGTCCGCATAGGTGCTTGTATCTGCGACCGCTCATCACTGTTTACAGTTTGATGCAGATATTCTTCAGTTCGGTATAGAATTCGAGTCCGTGCACACCACCTTCACGACCGATGCCTGATTGTTTGGCGCCCCCAAAGGCCGTACGCAGGTCCCGCAGGAACCAGCTATTGACCCAGACAATTCCCGCTTCCATCTGCTCAGCCACGCGCACCGCACGGGTGCTGTTCTCGGTCCAGATCGCCGCCGCCAGGCCATAGTCGGTATCGTTGGCCAACTCGATCACTTCTTCCTCAGTGTCGAAGGGGCGGATATGACAACAGGGGCCAAAAATTTCCTCACGTATCACACGGGCATCGTCGGCCAGTCCAGTCCAGATGGTGGGTTCGATCCAGGCACCGTCATTCAGCGCAGAACCCATATCCGGCACGCCGCCACCAATCTCGACTTTGGCCCCTTCTTCTACCGCAAGCTGGTAGTAAGACAACACCTTGTCCCGGTGTTCATGGCTGACCAGCGGCCCAAAGTTGGCGTCGGCGTCCTGTGGACGCCCGAGTTTCAATTTACTGACTTCCTCTTTTAGGCGCGCCAGGAATGCGGCAAAGATGGGGCGTTCAACATAGATGCGTTCTGTACCCAGACAAACCTGGCCACAGTTCACAAACGCAGAACGCATGGTGCCTTCTATGGCCTTTTCCAAATCACTGTCTGCAAATACAATGCCCGGGTTTTTGCCGCCACACTCCAGCGAGATGTTGCGCAGCCCGACCGCCGCCGCCTTCATGATGGCCTCTCCCGTGCAGGTTTCGCCGGTGAAGGTGATCGCATCCACCTGTGGGTGGGTGGTGAGAAATTCACCGGCTGATCCCGGCCCCAGGCCGTGTACCACGTTAAAGACACCGGCTGGGACACCGCACTCGTTCATCACTTCCCCCAAAAGGGTGGTAGTCGCCGGGGTTTCCTCTGAAGGCTTTACCACTACGGTATTGCCACAGGCCAGAGCAGGGCCCACCTTCCAGGTCATTAGCAGCAGCGGTAGATTCCAGGGGCAGATCACGGCAATCACGCCTTTTGGGGTACGGTGTCCCACATTGAGTGCGCCCTTACCGTCCGGGGTATCCAGGCGGAAACCTTCGGTGGGGTGATTCGCCAGAGTCTCGGAGAATGCCTTGAAGTTGGCCGCCCCGCGTGGAATATCGATATGGCTGGCAATACTGTGGGGCTTGCCCGTATCGCGGCATTCCGCTTCGAGAAATTCATCGAAGCGCGCATTGATCCGATCGGCCACTTTATTCAGTAACTGAATACGCTGGGTTTGGGTAAACTGGCCCCAGGGGCCCTTCAGCGCCCGTTTAGCCGCAGCTACAGCGGCATTGACCTCATCTTTACCGGCTTCGTGCACCTGACCAATCAGGCTGCCATCAACGGGGCAAATGTTATCGAAGGTCTTACCGCTCGCCGAAGTAACAAACTCGCCGTCGATAAAATGTTTAAACTCTTGCATAAAACACCCTGATTTTTGCAGTCTAAAGTTCTGCACAAAATGCCATCGCCAGATCCTGAATGACCGTATCTATTTCTGGCATTCGCGAACTACAATTGCCTGGAAACCGTGGTCACTAGGCAAAGCTTCTCTGCAGTACCTTTAGGCCCTCTTTCAAACACTGCTGCTGCCCGGCACCGAGACCGGAGAGCACTTTCCCCTCGTGTTCAATCGCCTTGCCCAGCAGTTTATCGGCCAGCTGCTGGCCTTTGTCCGTCAGCTGAAATTCATTGCCGCTCACCGACAACAGTCCTTTTTCCTGCAACCATTCACCGATATCCGCCAGTTCCTGCAGGGGTTGGGAGACAAAACGGCTGATATTTTCCTGTGTCATGGGTTTGCCGTCGGCCAGTAGGGTCAACACCCGCCACTCTTCGGTGTTAATACCAAATTGACTTAACTGGGGGTAAAAATCCGCAGCATAGGCATTCAGGGCCTGGCGCAACTGGTACAACAGGTAGTCATCCAGAAAACCATGAGCCTGCAAAGATTCGGTGGGTGCTTTGACTGCGGGGTGGGTCAGCGGTACCGCGTAGCGGCCATTGTGGAAGACCAGTGAGCTGACGTTTTCCTCGTAGTGGTAGTCAGTCACCTCACCGACGATAATGAAGTGATCGCCGCCTTCGTAAACCTCCCAGGTGTTGCATTCAAACCAGGCGGCGACATCCGGCAGCAGCGGCGAACCATTGGCACAATCGCGGGTGTCGATACCCGCGAACTTGTCCTCGCCCCTGCGGGCGAAACCATTGGACAATTCCACCTGATCGTTGCGCAATACGTTGACGGCAAAGCCCCGGCCTTTGGTGAAAGACTCCAGGCTCCAGGCGCGCTTATCGATACTCCACAGCACCAGTGCCGGGTCGATCGACAGGGTATTGAAACTACTGGCGGTCATGCCGATAGGTGCACCCCCGGCATCCCGGGTTGTGATCACCGTAACCCCGGTGGGGAACTGGCCCAGCGCCCGGCGGAAATCTTTTGGATCAAACGACATCATAGATCTCCGATATCAAGTCAGGGCGGTCAGGAACCGTTCGTTGAGCTGGCGATCATGGTAGAAAATCGCCTTGCCCAGTTTGTCCGCATCCCAGGTAACGGGCGCATGGTCGGGATAAAAATAATCACCGCCGCAGAATACTTCGTTGCGATTACCGGAAGGATCGAAAAAGTAGATGGTCTGGCCGTGAGTGAGACCATGGCGGGTGGGACCTATATCGATAGAGGTATCGGTCATGGAAATCAGGTCACCCGCGCGCAGGATATCTTCCCAGGTTTCCAGCTTGAAGGAGGCGTGGTGGAATTTACCCGGTTCCTTATGATCGATGAAGGCAACATCGTGGGCTTTCATGCTGGTGGTGAGGAACTGGGCAACACGGGTACCATCCGGGGTCACCACCTGTTCGGAGAGGTCGAAGCCGAGTACATCCCGGAACAAGTCCAGTGTCTTGTCCAGCTCAGGACCGTACAGCAGGCAGTGGTCAAAACGCTGTGCCTTCATACCACTTAGGTCGCGCGGCCAGGCTTCCGGATTGTGGTTGCCCACCCCGTAGCGCCCGGTCTGGACCTTGGTTGCGAAGACTTCGAAGTTGTGGCCGCTGGGAGCCTGGAAGCGAATGCGTCGCCCGCAGTCCTTCAGTTCACCCGCAGGGATTTCCTCCGCGTCTACGCCATAGGCCAGCAGCGCCTGTCGCAGCTGTTCAAGTGTGTCTTCGTTCACACACTTAAAGCCCATGAAGTCCATTCCCGGCTGGTCCGCCTCGACCAATACGACGGAGAACTTGTCGACCTCTGTCCAGCCTTTAAGGTAAATACGGCCCTGTTCGTCACGGTCAACCTCGATCAGGCCGAGCAGGTCCACATAGTGTTTGATCGCTTCGTCAAGATCCAGTACACGAATTTGTACATGTCCTGGTCGCATTACACCTTTTTTCATCGCTATTTCCCTCAGTTGGGTTTTTATCGTCGGTCGATCTCAACTGGCACCGTCTATTTGCATCGCGCCAGTCAACAGTTGTCAGATATCCACTACCAGTCGACCACTCTTGGCTCTGGAGCAGCAGAGGGCAATCTGGTCGTTATCTTCTTTTTCTTCATCCGTCAGAAATTGATCCCGGTGATCGGGGGTTCCCTCAATCACATCGCAAATGCAAGTGCCGCAGACCCCTTCTTCACAGGATACCGGCACCTTCACGCCCGCTGCTTTTAGGGCTGTGGCAATACTTTCTTCGGGACCAACCTGTACCGTGATATCACTGCTTTCGGCGTATACTTCAAACGCCTCGCCACTGACGTCTACCTCGGCACTGAAGTATTCAAAGTGAATCTGTGACTCGGGCAGACCCGCCCCTTTTGTCTGGTCGATCACCCATTCCATAAAGGCGCTGGGGCCACACACATAGAGGTGGGCATCCGGGCGGGATTCCGCCAGCGCTTTCGGTTTAATCAGGCTGGCTTCGCCACAGTCGTCGAAGTGCGTCACCAGGGATGCGCCAAACTCGCGCTGGAGCTCCTCCAGGAAAGCCGCTTTGCTCTCACTGCGACAGCAGTAGTGCAGCTCGAATGACTTTCCGGCTGAGCGCAACGCATAGGCCATCGCTATCATCGGCGTGATGCCGATACCTCCGCCGATCAAAAGGCTGTGTTGCGCCTCCATTGCCAATGGGAAATGGTTGCGCGGTGCACTGACTTGCAGTTTTGCTCCGGCTTGCAATTCCGCATGGATCTGGCGGGATCCGCCCCGGGAGTTGGGATCATTGAGAATACCCAGGCGATAGTGGCCCTGGCCCGGTGCGTTGCTGAGCGAGTACTGACGGATCAGGTCCGGTGCCACCACCACATCGATGTGCGCGCCGGCTTCGAATTCCGGCAGGGGACTGCCATCTGCCGCCGCCAGCTCAAATACCGAGATCTCATCGGTGTGGTCGTCGCGGCCGGTGACAATTACGTCCATGAGGGTGTTTTTGATACTAATAGTCATAGAGGTAACCTCAGCGCATGAACAGGCCGCCGTTGATGTCCCAGGTAGCCCCGGTGACGAAAGCGGCTTCCGGCCGTGCCAGCTGCACCACCGCGTCACCGATGAAATCGGCATCCCCCAGCTGTCCTACCGGGATTGCGGCCAGCAGGCTGGGAAGGCGGGATTCCGGTACCAGTGCTTTTACCATCGGCGAGTCAATCGGACCGGGGGCGATGGCATTCACCGTGACCCCCTGTGCTGCTAACTCTTTGGCAAATACTTTGGTCAGTGTCAGGATGCCGCCTTTGGAGGCGGCGTAGTGGGCCCCGGTAGAGGTGCCACCATTCTGGCCAGCCAGGGACGAGAGATTGATGATGCGTCCGTAGCCCTGTTCGGCCATATGGCGACCGATCACCTGGCAGCCGACAAAGGTGCCACCCAGATTGATGTTGACAATGTTATTGAACTCTTCCGCTGAGATTTCCATGACCGGAGTGGCACGGGTAACGGCCGCGTTATTCACCAGCACATGCAGTGCGCCCCAGTGCTCCAGTACCTGGTTCAATGCCGTTTCAAACCCGCTTTGGCGGGCCACATCGAGACACAGGCCCAGGGCAGTGTTGCCGCTGGAATCCAGCAGCTGCGCGGCCCCGTGGGCGGCCTCGCCATCGACGTCACTGAGCACCACTCGGTAACCGGCGGTGTGCAGCTTTCGGGCAATATGCTGGCCAAGACCCTGGGCGGCTCCGGTCACCAATGCCACCTGTGACTCTGCAGATACCGACATAAGCAAATCCCTCAAAAGATAAAGCTGACGGTGCGCAGGAAACCGTCGCTGTGCAATAACTTGACGACTTTCTGTTGCAGCTCAAATCCACCGGATTTTGGTTTCAGGGTGTATTCGACGTTGGCCGGATAAGTCACCAGCTTGCCATGGCGCAATTCATTGAGGGTCATGGCACAGCGCGCTATGACTAAATCCTCCCCGGCTTCGAGGATGCGCACACGGGACACCATGCGCACTGTGTAGCTCACTGAGCGCGCAGATACGGATTCGCCATTTTCCAGGCGAGCCACACGCATACGGCGCATGTCGGCGTCATCCAGTGCCAGATTCAGGGTATTTAGGTAATCGGTTTCATCCAGGTCCGCCGGAACGATATAGAGACCGGAGTCGGTCCACAGTGACAACCATTCCTGGTAGTTCTTATGGTCCAGCAGATCTCCCTCATAGCCGATAAATTCGGTTACCTGGGTCAACAGTTGTGTGTTGCTATTCACGATTTATTCCCCCTTTCCGGCAGCCATCATCTTTTTATATTGACGATAGGCACCGCGCATTCCGGTTTCCGAGCACACCGCGCCGGCGGTGTTGCCGTCCGCAGATTCATGCAGGTTGTTCATGCCCCGGTTGACCAGAATCCAGCCGTCTTTGCCCGCCGTGGCACCTTTCTGTACACGTTCCCAGGCTTCGCCGTCATCCGGCGTACCAAAGCCCATTGGGCCCTGGAAGTGTTCGTGCAGACGCATGCGCTTGCGGTTAAAGGCGCTGGGTGCACCATCGCCACCCAGGGCCACATGCTGAATTTCTGTCTCCCCCACGCTGACCGGACGCAACACGCGGAAAAAAGCCATGGAGCAGGAGACGTTGGGAAACAGGTTGAGGTTAAAGCCTGTGCCGTGGGCAGCGCGCACCAGTTTTTTCACTTCGTCTTCGGGCTTGCCTTCATCGCGCAGCGCTTGGGCCAGCTCGGAGAAACGTTCTGGAATCGGCTGGTCCAGGTCCTCTTCCAGGTCCACCAACTGTGGGATCATCACCATCACACTGTGACCATTACTCAGGTCTTCCACAAAGCCATCGCCATCGAGGAAATCGAAGATGTCTGCGGTCGCCTCATCCAGTGAGCTCACAAAGGACTTGTGCACAATGGGGAAATGGTAGGCATCAGTGGTGTTTTCCAACTGGATTTTCCAGTTGCCTGGAAAGTTGAAGCGGTGCTCACCCAGCACTTTTACCGGGTAGCCACCACCTTGTTTCATAAACAGGTCGATCCACTTCTTGGCACCACCGAGAAACTCCTCCAACGGCTCTATGTCATTTTTGAAAGTGGCAAACACCATTCCCTGGTAGGTTTCAACACGCAAGCTTTCCAGGGGCATGTCTTTTTTATCGAAGACACCCTCGTATTCTTCCGGTTTCGGCAACGCGCGCAGGCTGCCGTCCAATCCATAGCCCCATCCGTGGTAGGGGCAGGTGAAGGCCTTGGTTTTACCCTTGCGCGCTTCACAAACGGTAGCGCCGCGGTGGCGACAGCGGTTTTGCAACACATGCAGATTTCCCTTGCGGTCCCGGCTGAGGATAATTGGCTGCCGGCCTATATAGGCGGTCCTGAAACAGCCGGCTTCGGGGACTTCGCTTTCGTGGCCTACAAATACCCAGGTGTTGTTAAACACCTTGTCCAGCTCTTCCTCAAAGATGTCGGGGTTCGAATACAGATCTTTGTGAACGCGTCCCTCTTCCACCATCTCAGCTGCTTTCAGGCTGAGATTTTCTACGTCGATCAACTCACTCATGTTTGTAACCTCTTTGTCCAATTTCTCTGCCCGGCTTTGGCCGGGCGAGATTGTTATTCTTCCGGCACCGGTAGCGGCTGCGGATTGTCCCAGGGGGTCTGCACCGGACGGTTGAAGCGACTGGTGGTACAGAAATGGGCGATCTTCCAAGCGCCTTCGGACAGGCGAAAGCGCACATTGAGCAGCGCACTGCTGAGCTGGGAGCGGCCATCGGCAAAGGTGGACGTTTGCAACAACACCCAGCTGCCTTCGGCTTCGGAATCACTCAGTACCGCCACTTTTTCGGAAGTGAGAAAATGCACGTTGAGTGCGAAGTGCGCCGGTGGCTGTGTGTAGCGCGCAAACATTGTCCGGATCGCTTCGCGTCCTTCCCGGCGGCCGAATGTCGCCGCATAGCGCTTGCCTTTTCCTTCCCAAATGGCGTCCCAGGTAAACAGTGCCATGAGTGGAGCCAGATCGAAGCCCTCGTCCAAGTGGTCGCACAACCGCATATATTCGTGCAGGCAGGCACTGACATCCCGGCTCGCCTCCAGGTCACTGACCCGCTTGTGCAACTGCTCCAGTTCGCTCACTTCTCTATCCTCAAGCCCGCTGTACAATCAGTTCACGTCCAATACGCGCCTCTACCTGGGCGTAGCGCCAGAGTTTGTAGGGGGTTTCGCCCACTGCTGTAGTTCGAAACAGATTGCAACAGGCAACTACGGTGGCGTAGTCGACCACATCGGCAAGCAGGTAGGTGGTCCATGGGTAGCCGCTTGAGGGGCCAACCATGCTCTGGTCGTCATCCATGTTGCCAATCACTTGCACACCGTCCATGTCGTGAATGCCATTCCACATTTCGCCGAAGGCCGCCCACACATCCAGTTGCTCGGGGCGGGCCGCGTCCATAAAGTTCTGGTTGATACCCATGCAAAACAGAACGCGAAGGGGTTTGTTATCACTCATGATCTATCTCTCCATTCATTTGATTCAGTGGCGTTGCCTTGCTTCATAGCCACCTTTTTATTCACAGCTGTTGCTTCAATTACAGTGTTTCGCACAGGTCACAAATAACCTGGCAATGGGTCATGTCCAAAGAACATTGCGCCAGCATTTTTCAGGGTGATGGCGCCCATAAAAGCGTGCTGGGTACACATCATCGAATCACGCACAATGCGTGACAGCGGGTGGTCGTTGTAACTGCCGGTCATCCCCGTCACTTCATAGGTGGAGCGAATCACTTCGGCACAGTCGTGGGTCAGGTGGGTAGCTGCCAGCCGAACCAGATTGGTCTGCTCAGGGGACGGTTTGCCCCCGGCCAAAACGGTATTCCACGCATCCTCGGTGGTCTGGTAGAAGAAAGCGCGTGCAGCCCGCAGCCTGGCTTCCGCCTTGGCGATTTCAATCTGTACATGTTCGCGTTCCCCCAGGTTGGGGGCGCCGGTAACGGACTTGCGCCCCGCCGCCATTGCCTGCACCACATCCAGGGCTTCACGGGCAAGGCCGGCAGTAGTCACCGACAGTACCTGGGCGGCAAAAGCCAGTGACGGGTAGCGGAAGAAGCTGGATTCGATATTGGGCTTGCCACCGCGGATAAAGGTCCACTCCTCCGGTACAAACACTTCTTTCACTACCAGGTCGTGACTGCCGGTACCGACCATTCCAATCACATCCCAGTTGGGCTCGATGCCTACCTGCTCGGCCGGCATCACTGCCATGCGGGGCAATGCATCACCGCTATCCGGCTGAATACCCACTCCAATAAGTGAGGCACCCATAGAGCCACTGCCAAATTTCCAGCGGCCGTTCACAATGTAACCGCCGGGGACTTTTTTCGCGGGTTGCAGCGGAAAGATACCGCCGGCAAACACAACGTCGGGGCTGTCCGACCAAACTTTTTCAACGGTTTCCGGGGGCAACGCCGCCAGGTAAGCCGGGCTCATCCCGAAACTGGCCACCCATCCGGCAGAGCCATCGGCCGCGGCCATCGCTTCCACCATCTGTAAAAATTCCATCGGACTGCGCTCATCACCGCCTTGTGACGCGGGCACCATCGCCCGGTAAACGCCGATCTTCCTGAAAGACTCGATAATGTCCTGGGAGATGTATTTCTGATCTTCAAACTCCTGCCGGCGTTTGCGGACATCATCTAACAGGGCATCAAAAACCTTCTCCCCACCCCACAGGGATTTATCGATCTGATAACCAGGCATGCATTGGTCCCCTTGCTTATCGCCTTATGGTTTTAATTGGTCTGGCCGGCCTCAAGCAGTGCATGAGCCGCTGCGAATACGGCCTCATCTTCATGCTTGCGACCCACCAGTTGAATTCCGATTGGATTGCCATTCACCTCGAAAGGGATGACCAGGGCCGGGTGGCCGGACAGATTGAACGGCCGCACCAAGGCCGTCATATTCAAATCCATCTGCCCCTCCCGGGCTTGCTGCAGGGACATGGGGCCCTTGGGCATCGCCGGCAGGACCAGAACATCTGCCAGCTCCAGCAGACGATCCACTGCAGCGGTGAAGGCCTCGCGTAACTTCTCCGCCGCCTCTACTTCCGAGGCCACGACTGTACCGGCGCGAGCCAGCCGGGCTGCCACATCAGTGCCGATCAGGCCCGTCGCCAGCAGCTCCGCCGTTGCCGCGGAGGTTTCCGCATTAATTACCGCCAGCGCTGCCTGGAAAGCTTTCTCGAGCAGGGGCAACTCAACGCGGATTAACGATAGCGGGGATAAAAAGGTATCGAGCGCAGCCTCCACCGCCGGCTCTGAACCAGTGTGGGTCAGTAACGCAAATCGAGTTGGCGTCAACGCCGGCCCAGGCTTGAAAGAGGGATCTATGGCCTCCTGGGCCTCCTGTAGCATGGACAGGTCAGCGGCAAACGGGCCCACGCAGTCGAGGGAGCTGGACGAAGGCCAAACACCGCGACGACTGACGCGGCCAAAGGTCGGCTTGAAACCAAAGACTCCACAGCAGGCCGCAGGGATCCTTACTGAGCCACCGGTATCTGTCCCCAGTGCGTAATCCGCCAGCCCTTCGGCAACTGCTGCTGCGGATCCACTGGAAGAACCGCCGGGAATTAACTGGGGATAGCGTGGATTGATGGGTGTGCCAGAGTGATGGTTGATACCGGTGACCCCAAAGGCCAGCTCGTGCATCACCGCCTTGCCAATAATGTGATGCCCCGCCGCGAGCAGATGCTCAACCACATCGGCATGCTGCGCGGCAGGGACGGCATCATCACAAGCTTTGCTGCCCAGGCGGGTTGGCAGGCCGGCAATGTCGATAGAGTCTTTGATGGCGACTGTTCGCCCATTTGAGGCACCCAGTTCGCAACGGGAAACCAGTACTGTCATAAGGCTCTTCTTGTTATCACCATATTCTTCGGCGGTTTTTTAATTGGGTAATCTGCTCAAATTCTGTCATCGAGAATTATATAATTCACTTGAATTGTCAACTAAATATTGAGCAAAAATCAATCAAAGTCGGCAGGGGATGTTTCTGCAATTAAGCGCTATGAGATAACAAAAATACCTTTAAAATGGTCTAATGTGTATTTTTTTGCGATTTTGAAACATAAAATTAGATTTATACAATAAAAATGTACTCTTTAGTGCAATAAGGAGGTGTCGATGAGGTGGATCAGAATGGTTTATTTGGCAAATATATGTGACCAGAAAGGCGCATTTAGTTGGACAAAATTGGGTGAAATTTTCACCCTGACAGGATTGGCTATATACTTTCCAAATCAACTTTAACCTCCGCCTACAGGCGGGACCGCAAGAGCGCTTCCTCCCCCATGACCAGCAGATCCAAGTCAGACAGGTATGACCCCCTCAGTGATAATTTCAAACGGCAGGAATTTCCCTTCTACTGGGTAGCGCAGCTCAATGCCCTCTACACCCAGGAAATGGAGCGATTGCTCAAGAGGGTGGGCATGGACGTGCCCCGCTGGCGCATCATCATGATCCTCAAGGAACATTCATTGCTGAGTATTTCTGAGATCGCGGATCACGCGGTGGCCAAATTACCCACCACCACCAAGATTCTCTACCGAATGCAGGAAGACGGACTGGTTCGGCTGACAGTGTCGCCCGAGGACGGCCGGGTAACGCTGGTTTCCCTGACGGACCTGGGCCTGGAGCAACTGGAAGTGATTCGCGGCCCCGCCAGCCAGCTGTTCAAGCGCAGCTTCAAAGGACTGACGGTTGCCCAAATTGAGCGCACCAATCGGCTGCTGGCAATGATCTATAACAATCTGCGTCAAAGACCTGATTGACCCTCGAATCACCACCAGTACCAATGAATTGAGCCCCCTGGCAATAGTCCCCATGATTAGCGGAAGATAAACAGGATTGAACCAGCGCTGCCAATCCACCGCGTTTGTATCAATTAGCTCTTTTTGTCGTCCACTATCGGGGCATCCATCGTGTGCCTGCTGACGCCAATCTCGGGGGGATCAGGTTCAATCAGCAGGTCGCTGCGGGGAAATACCCGGCAAGCCAGTGCCGTGCCCTCCGCTGCCATTTCCGGTGTGACCCAGGCGCTGCTCATACGCTTGCCCACATAGTCACCGCGCAAAATACGGATACGGCACTTGCCGCAACCACCGCCACGGCAACCGACAGCAATAAAACCCTTGCCCGCCTGCTCCATGGCCACCAGCAGACTCCGGTCTGACCGGGCGGTGAAATCTCCGCCGTCTGGCGTCTTCACGACAATGCGGTGTTCCCTGACATCCTCACTGCCGGTATCCGTCTGCTTATTCGTAGTCATGGCTAACTGACAGACTGCTTAAAAGAGTTTATCCGGGTTCCTGCCTGTGAGGTTTCG
Organism: Microbulbifer discodermiae; assembly: GCF_040742695.1. Classification (NCBI taxonomy): domain Bacteria; kingdom Pseudomonadati; phylum Pseudomonadota; class Gammaproteobacteria; order Cellvibrionales; family Microbulbiferaceae; genus Microbulbifer; species Microbulbifer discodermiae. Next base: position 135,646 of record NZ_JBFLAB010000003.1, read on the forward strand.
CCCTGTGGTTGTTGAGGCGGAATTCCTCTTGAACAAAAGTGGCGCCGGAAAGCCGAGGCCTCCACCGCAATTAGCTCAACAACTTGCTGACTGCAACACCGATAAAGGTTGCAATTGCATAGCCGAAAACACCGCACATGATCCCCGGCGTAATCAAATTCCGCCACCCCTTGGAGATGGCGATTGCGCTGGTGACCGCCGGACCGACCAAAGCCGCTGCTGAGGCCACCAGGGTTTCCTCCATGGTGAATTTGAAAGTGCGACCCAGATATATTGTCAGTAGCAGATGGCCGAGAATAATAAACATGCCGTAAAAGAACAGTGTTATTGCCACCCCGAAGAAGGCGGATGTATCGGTGCCGGCGCCAACAACGGCGAAGAACAGATACATCAGCAACAGACCAATCTCAAACTCCCCTTCCAGTTTGGCCATGGTCTGGGGAAACAGGTTGGCCACCAGTAGACTGAATAGTGTAATCAGAAGAAAAGTATATTGCTGATAGCCGCTAATCTCTGCCAGCCACTGGGAGATGGTACAGATCACAAAACTTAATGCCAGTGCCCCGGAGATATGGGACAGCTTGAGTTGCGCCGTATTTTCATCAGACTTTAACGTATCCAGTTTAATGCCCGGCGATTGTTGTGTTACGCCAAAGTAGTGCAGCAGCCAGCGGAAAGAGGGGAGGGCCAACAGCAGCATCAGCGCCAATATGCTCACTATACTGCTGGCGCTAATCGCGGTGCTGAACTCCGTTTCGCTCATTCCCATGACCTGCGAGACCGCCAAAAAATTCACGGCGCCGCCAATAAAGCCACCGGTGTAAACTCCCGCCACCTTGGGGCCAATCTCCCCCAAATTAAACAGGAAAAAACCTGCTATGGCTGCAGTTACAGTCGCTGTACTGGCGATCAGGAATACAAGCATTACCCGGCCGCTATCTTTAAAGATCCTGCGCAGGTTACTTTTGAACAGCAATAGGGGAATAGCCAGTGGGACCAGACTGGAGCCCACAAAATCATAGCTGGGAGCCTTGAAGGGAATAATACCGAAATTCGACAGTAACATAGCTGCCAGCAATATCCATACGACCCCGGAAATCCGTTTGCCAATAGGTCGGGTATCTATCCAAAACCCGAACCAGACCAGGCCCATAATAACGGCGCAAATGGCCATGGTGTTGTCTGCAGAGATTAAGCTCATAGTCAATTTCCTACAGCGGCAAATAGATTTTGCCAATAAAGGGATTTTTCTTTCAATGTTTTATTATCTTGCCGTTTTTGCTGCTCGCAGCTATAAGCCGCCAGGAATCCATCGTGGGCATCCGCCAGGCAGGCGTCCAATAACTGGGAGAGCAGTTCAGCGGGAGTTATTCCCAGCATTTCCCCCATGGCGTGTATTCTGGCTTGCTGCACGACAGAGAATTCGTAAGAAGCAATCGCAGTGCCTTCTGCCGCCGGTGCTGAATCACCAGCAGTCTTTAACTTTTCAGAATTCAATCGGCAGGTAAGTGCTTGTGTATGCATTGTCTTTATTGCTTAGTTGCAGTCGGCATTGATGCCATCGGTATAATGGCGCCACGATGTTGTACTACAGTGCCCGCCAGTTGTTGCCCCAGCGATACCGCTTCCACGCAATCGAGCCCACGCAGGCGGCCAATTAAATATCCGGCATTGAACGAATCCCCAGCCGCCGTGGTATCGAGCGCTTTGACGGGGTTTTCGAGTGGGCACTGTGTCTGCATATCGGCATGGAACAGTGTGCACCCCTCTACCCCCTGTTTGACGACCAGTTCAGAAGCGTCGTAGGCCCGCAACCTTTCCATCAGCGAATTGGATGATTCCCCGGGGTAAAGCAGAGCTTCGTCTTCCAGTGTTGGCAGAGCTATGTCCGCCAGAGAGTAGGCCTGTGCAAACAGTTGGCGAGCGCGATCGGGATCAGGCCATTGTCTCGGTCGGTAATTGCTGTCGAACGCAATGACGCCACCGGAATGCTTGAAGTGAGTGAGAAAGTCCAGCCAGTACTGAAGTGATTGATCGGAAAAAAGGGACATGCTGATGCCCGTGAAATAAATCACATCCGCGTCAGCCAATCGGTCAAAAATACGTTGCCGTCTATCGGGGTCGTCGAACAGTTGCCTGACCGGCGCCTGGTTGCGCCAATAGTGAAAGCAACGCTCTCCCGCATCGTCGGTCTCAATGGCATAGAGCCCCGGCAGGGAGCCTGGAAACCGCTCTACCAGTGCCGTGTCCACCCGCTCCGCCTGCCACTGGCTGAGCAGCCAGTCGCTGATGGTGTCGTCACCCAGAGCGGTCAGGTAGGCTACCCGACCACCCAGCCGGGCCATATACAGTGCGGTGTTGAAGGTGTCGCCGCCGTAGGAAAAGCTGGCCGCTAGCCTGGCCGACGACGTGAGTCCCTGGGGCAGGGACAGCTCAACCATACACTCACCCATAATCGCAACCCGACTGCCGGGATTGCGCGGAAGCTTCGGATTTGAAGCTTCATCACTCATAAGCTGAGTTCCAGTGCGTAAATAAGGCCGCGTAACTCCGCCAGCCCTTTCATTCGGCCCAGCATGGAATACCCGGGGTTGGTGTCCTTGCCTATATCGTCACCCAGCAGGTGACCGTGGTCAGGCCGCATAGGAATCTGGCTGTTTTCAAGTCCCTCTTCCTGCCGGCGGCGCTCTTCCAGGAGCAGTGCCTTTGTCAGGGCAAACATGTCGTTGTCACCTTTCAGGTGCTCTGACTCATAAAAGGAACCATCCGGCTGTCGGCTGACATTGCGCAAATGGACAAAGTGAATCTGCCGGCCAAACTCCTCCACCATGGCTACCAGATCGTTGTCGCCCCTGGAGCCGTAGGAGCCTGCGCAGAGTGTCAATCCATTGCTGGGGCTCTGTACCGCATTCAGCAGCGCCCTGGCGTCGTCGGCGGTAGAAACCACACGAGGCAGTCCGAACAGAGAAAAGGGTGGGTCATCAGGGTGAATACAGAGCCTGACGCCATGCTTCTCCGCGGTAGGTACCACATCGGAAAGGAAGGAAAACAAATTCCGCTGGAAGCTTTGATTGTCTACATCCTTGTACTCCGCAATAGCGGCGCGAATGCCTTCGCGATCGAACCCCTCTGCACCACCGGGCAGCCCGGCGATAATGTTTGCCTCCAGCAGGTCAATCTCTTGCTGGGTCATGGAGCCAAAGCGCGCTTCAGCTGCGCTCAACTGCTCGGCGGTATAATCCGCTTTGACGCCTTCCCTTTTTAGAACATAGACATCGTAGGCGATAAAATCGTCCATACGAAACTGGAGCGCATAGCTTTCGTTGTCAAGTTTGTAGTTCAGGTTGGTCCGGGTCCAGTCAACCACGGGCATAAAGTTGTAGCAAACGGTATTGATGCCGGCTTTTGCCAGGTTGATCAGCGTCTGTTTATAAGCTTCGATATACTGTTGATAGTCACCGCGCCACAGCTTGATATCATTGTGTAGTGGAACGCTTTCCACCACATTCCAGCTCAGGCCACTTTTCTCGATTTCAGCTTTGCGCTGCGCGATTTCCTCCAGGGGCCAAGCTTCGCCAATATCCAAGTGATGGAGGGAAGTAACCACATGGGAGGCCCCTGCCTGAACAATATTCTCCAGGCTTACCGGATCCTTGGGGCCAAACCAGCGCCAGGATTCTTGCATATTTCACCTCGTTGTTACAGACGGACAACTACCGATTTAAGTTCTGTATATTGCAGCAGGGCTTGGTGTCCATTCTCCCGTCCCCAGCCCGATTGTTTATATCCCCCAAAGGGAACCGCCATATCCGGAATGCCGTGGCAATTCACCCAGAGTAACCCCGCTTTTATCGCCGCCGCAGTTCTGTGGGCGCGACTGACATCAGCGGTCCATACACTGGCTGCCAGGCCATAGTCGCTGTCGTTGGCCAGTGCAATAATGTCGTCGTCATCGCTAAACGGTAAGACGGTCAATACAGGTCCGAAAATTTCTTCACGAACCAGGCTCATATCCGCGTTGACCTCGGTAAATACTGTTGGACTGATATAGTAGCCACCCTGTGTTTCCAGAACCTGGCCGCCGCACAACAAGCTCGCGCCCTCGGCCAGGCCCGCATCGATCTTTTGTTTTACCGAATTGAGCTGTCGCGCTGAGATTAATGGGCCCATTTGGGTGTCGGTATCACAGGCATCACCAACAACCAGTGACTCCGCGCGATGCTTGATTTTGGCAATAAGCTCCGGGTAGATATCGCGGTGGACATAAAGGCGCGAAGCTGCCACGCAAACCTGTCCCGCATTGGAGAAGATGGCTTCGATAGCGCCCTGGGCTGCCGCTTCAACATCCGCGTCGGCAAAAACGATCATGGGCGACTTGCCGCCCAACTCCAGGGATACCTTCTTCAGGTTACCCTTGGCGGCTTCGACTATTTTTTTCCCCACTTCGGTGGAGCCTGTGAAGGAGACCTTATCCACATCCCTGTGTGCCGCTAGGTGGTGGCCAATGGTGACGCCATCCCCCAAAACGATATTGACCACTCCTGACGGAATACCCGCCTCCATCATCAGCTCACCCAGCAGCATGGTGGAAAGAGGGGTTTCCTCGGCGGGTTTGATGATGCAACTGCAACCGGCCGCCAACGCCGGTGCCAGTTTCCAGCACGCTTGTACCAGTGGGCCATTCCAGGGCACGATGAGTGCAGCCACACCGACCGGTTCGCGCCGCGTATAGACATGAAACTCGGAATCAGGGGCTCCGGAAAGACTCTTGCTGTCCCCTTCGAGCTTGGTGCACCAGCCTGCGTAGTAGCGAAAGCACTCGGCAGCAAAAGGCACTTCACCATTTTTGGTGGAGAGATATAATTTCCCCCCATCCAGCATTTCCAATTCAGCCAGCTGCTCGGCATGCTCATCCATCAAGTCCGCCAGCTTCCACAGTACTTTGGCTCTGGCAGTGCTGCTTAGACCCGTCCAGCGCTGCTCGTCAAAAGCCTTTCTGGCAGCCGCCACGGCGCTATCCACATCTGTCGTAGTTGCCGGATAGTACTGGGAGATGGCTTCCCCATCACTGGGGTTGACTACCGGCAGAATCTGCTCTGAGCAAAGCCACTGACCGTTAACCAAACTCCCCTGGTGTTGTTGTAAACGCCGCTGAGTTTTCTCTGAGATCTCGTGCTGCATTTGCTTAGGCTCGCATATAGTCTGCCAAAGCGGATAAAACCGCTTGGTTCTCCTGGTCCAGGCCAACGCTGATTCTCAGATATTGATCCGATCCCCCGGCCGGCCTGGGTATTATTCCCCGGGATTGCAGAAAAGCTGCTGCATCTGATCCGCTTTTACCCTGGGATTCCGGGAATTTCATCAGATAGAAGTTAGTTTGACTGGGAATAATCTCTATACCCATAGCACCAACTGCTTCTCTAATATGAATTAGGGACACTTTATTGTGGTCCTTTATCCGGGCTGTAAACTCTACATCTTTGATCGCTGCCTTTGCTGCTGCCAGAGCCGGTCCGTTGGTATTGAATGGTGTGCGAATTCTCCCTGCAGACCTGACAACGGACTCCGGACAATACGCCCATCCAATACGCAAAGACGGCAAGCCGTATATTTTTGAGAATGTTCGCGTCATCACGACATTTTCGAACTCTTCTACCAGTGACGAACCGTCTTCATAGCTTTCATCCCATACATACTCGGCGTAGGCATCGTCGATCAACAGAAGACAACTTTCAGGCAAGCCGGCGTGCAGTCGCCTTAACTCGGAGCCGCTGATAAAGGTTCCGGTGGGATTGTTGGGATTGGCGATGGTGCAAAAGCGGGTTTTTTCCGTAACCCGCTCCAGCAATGCGTCCACATCCACCCGGTAGTCTTTTTCCGGTGCGATCACCAATTCGGCACCCTGGGCAACGCAGTGAATGTTGCTCATAATAAAGCCGTTTTCACTGAGCAGCGCCTGATCCCCGGGGCGCACATAGGTTCGCACCATCAGTTGAATCAGCTCGTCTGAGCCGTTGCCGCAAATAATTTTGTCAGCATCCAGGTTGTGCACTTCGGCTATGGCATGGCGCAGTTCATACTGGCTGCCGTCCGGGTAGCGGTTCAGCGTCGCCGCAGCATCCTGGTAAGCTTCCAAGGCCCTTGGCGACGGCCCATGGGATGACTCGTTTGAGGATAACTTGATGGGGTTGCTGACCCCGTCTATCTGGCTTTGCCCCTGCTTGTAGGGAGCCAGTTTCAGTACCCCGGATACCGGTTCGAGTTTACTCATAATTTAGCCTCGTGCAGTACGCCGGTTTATTTGCAAACGGATTTGCGGTTTTGCGGCATCATCAAAAAAGGCCAGGGTGCCGGGAAGAATTCATCTATCGCCACTTCGATGATGCTGGGCCCGCGTTGGTCAAAGGCCTGGCGTATGGCCTGGCGCATAGTCTCCGGGTCCGAGGCTTTAAAGCCCGCAGCACCGAAGCTTTCCGCCATTTTCACGAAGTCCGGGTTGTGCAGGTCCGAGCAGATTACGCGGCCGTCAAACCACTCCTTCTGCTGGCGCTGTACATTGGTGAAGCGCTTGTCGTTGAAGATGATCGTCACCAGTGGCAGCTGGTACTGTACCGCCGTTGCCAGTTCCTGCATGGTGAACATAAAGCCACCGTCGCCACTGATTTGGATTACCTTCTTGTCCATATTGCCCGCCATCACTCCCAGGGCGGTGGCATAGCCGTAGCCCAGAGTGCCCTGGTAGCCAGCGCTGATATGCTGGCGGGGTTTGTATACGGGGAAACCATACCAGGAGACGAAGCCCACCTGGGTAACCTCGTCGACGAATATGCCATCTTTGGGCAGCTCTTCGCGGATAACGTCCAGGTAGGCCATCTGCGGCCCCACCTTTTGCCGGATCTCGGCGTCGATCGCGGTCTTAAGCGCGACAAGCTCCTCTTCGCGGCTTTCCGAACGGTGATCCTTGAGGTTTTCCAGCAGCGCTTGCACCACCTGTGCTGAGTCCCCAACGATACCCACCTCGGGCTTGCATATGCGGGAGATCTGTGTGGGATCGATATCCACCCTAATCAATTTAAGGTCGTCATCCTTGCCCCACATGGTCAGCGGCCAGTTTAACCGTGTGCCGATTGCCAGCACCGCGTCTGTATCCGCCCAGAGTCGATGTCCCATGGGGAAATTGGCGCTCAGGTAATGTTCACTGGATACGATACCCTTGCCGCTGCGGCAGGCCATTACCGGTGCCTGCAGCCTTTCCGCCAATGCCTGGATTTCATCACTGGCTTCCAGTGCTCCGGAACCCACGACAATCATCGGCTTGCGCGCATTGCGCAAAACCTCGGTTGCCTCGGCGACAAGCTCTTCGTCCACCGGCGGGGTGATATATCCGGTCACCGCAGGTAAAATTTCCACTTCGGCCTGTAATGCCATGATGTCCATGGGCATTTCGACTTCAACCGGGCGCGGATAACCGGATTGTAGTTGTTTGAACGCCTCGGCAATTTTTTCCGGTGCCTGACTCGGGTAATCGATCGACGAGGACCATTTAGTGATATGGCTGATCATACCCAATTGGTCATCGATTTCATGCAAGTCCCCATATCCTTTACCGATAGCGGTGGAGGGGATTTGCCCTGAAATACACAAAACCGGTGCATAGTTTGACCAGGCTGTACAAAGCGCGCCGGCCGCGTTCAGCAGTCCCGGCCCAGGCACTACAGCACAGGTGCCCACCTTGCCTGTGGATTTGGCATAGCCATAGGCCATATAGGCAGTACCCTGCTCGTGACGGGTATGAATGAGTCGGAAGTCCTCGCCTTCCTTGTACATTGCGTCGAACAGAAAATCCAGCTGTCCACCGGGTAGTCCGAAGACGGTGTCTACACCATTGGCACGCAAGGACTTAATGATCGCCTCGCCCCCTGTCATTTTTGTCATGATTAAAACCCTACTGCTAAAACTGTGACTATTTATTACGTTGCGATATCGGACGCTTGGCGCTGCTATTGCTCGCTTGCCGCATGGCTTTGCGTCGACGATAGCGAATCAGGAAAACTGGAAAGGCCAACAGGTATAGCCACACCATGGGAACCTTCAGCGCCTTGCCCAATGCGGACACCACATCATCGGGGCTCACGTATACCCGGCTCTGCATGGCTTGATCCGGATGGCTGTGGATAATCAGGTGGTCTTTCTTGTATTCGAAATGACCGAACTCAAAATCTATATCCGCCAGTTTACTTTTGACTTTCATAATGACCTCTTAGGTTTTTTTGAGTCGCCCAGTCGACTGTGCGTAGTCAATACGCTTCTGCAGCAACTCTGATACCTGTCCGGGCTCCATCCCCGCCGGTGGTGTAAATTGCCCGCGGGCGTAGAGGTCGTCGAACACTTCCTTGCATATGGAAATTTTTTCCACCAGCGCTTTCGGGGGTTTTCCGGAAGGGAAGCGGTTGGGTGGATAAATGGAATTGGTATACATCTCCCGAAAGCCTTCGGTACGCACGTCAATCCAGCAGTTGTGATTGGTTTTGGTCCGGTACATGCGCAGCGCTTCGATATCGATGGGGACCGCTAACACCTGCTCATTGGGGTAGGGTGCCTCGCGCAGCATCATGCCGGTATAGTCGATGGCGAAGGAGTGCCCCGGGCAGAATGCTTTCGGGTAGTAGTCGTAGTTTACGCTGCCCCAGTTGGCACCAAGCAGGTAGCACATATTGTCGTGGGCCCGGGTACGACGGGTAAAACGCCAGAAATCCCAGGGTTCTGAAACCCCTTCGAACTCCTGTATGGCGCCCGGGTGACAAATGACCTCTGCGCCGTTATAGCCCAATGCCCTGGAGACTTCGGGGGTACAGCCATCGTGGCAGGTCATGGTACCCAGCTTGCCTATTTCGGTATCAATTACCGGGAACAGGTCTTTGATGCCGCCGCCGAAGTGTTCGCAGTATTCGTCAAAGATATCGTGCGGACTGGTTCCCAATCCCAGTGAAGCGTTGATATGCCACTTGTGGTATTTCAATACCACTTCGCCGGTGGGGCCCACAATAAAATTGGTGTTAAACCAGCGGTCCGGAAATTCCGCAACCTGTTCCACCACACCGCCACCGCAAATGTAGAGGCCGTATTCCTTGGCAATCTCGCCGAGTTGATCAATTTCCGGACCGGGGATGGTCACCGCTTTCTTCATCTGGTCGGAAATCTTGCTTTCACCTTTGCCCGGTGTGCCCACACCCTGCATAAAATACTCGGGCAGAATCACCAGGCGAACCGGCACTTCCCAGTGATAACCCACGCCAAAATGGATCAGGTTTTTCACTCGGTCCAGGTTCAGCTGGATGCCTTCGCGGTCATTTACCACATTTACTTCGGGCTGAATGATCAGCGCCGTATATGGATCCACTTTCTTCTGTGTCATATTTGTTTAGCCCTGTGCTTAAAAAGCAAAATCGTCGTCTTCTTGTTTGATACCGAGATCCAGCAGAATCTCGTTGGCGGCAATGGTGCCCATACCGCAAATACCACCCCCGGGATGGCAGGAAGGCCCGGTCATATAGAATTTCTTCACCGGGCCACGGTAGTCGGCGTAATTGGGGAAGGGGCGAAAGGCGCCCATCTGCGCCAGCGTTCTCTCACCGCCGGTAGTGACGCCGCGATGGAAACAAAGATTGGCTCTCGCCAGGCTCGGCCCTGTCTCCACATACTCCGCCAGGATATTGTCGTCGGTCATATTGGTGGTGTAGTTCCGCAACTGGGACAGTAAGGTGTTGCGGCAGTAGTCAGCGCCGATCTTCTCCCAGTTTTCACCACTGGCGAGATCCACCGGCACGAAGGTGTCCATAATCAGCGTGTGCTTGCCGTCTGGGGCGCGGGTGGGGTCCATTTGTGTCCAGGCGGCGGTCCACAAGAACGGATCGCTGGGCACCTGCCCGGCGGCGATTTCCCGGTACTGCTTGTCGATGTCGGCAACGGTTCCAAACATGCGCTGAAAGGCGGTCGCGTTCATATCCGCACCGCCCTTAAAATGGGGCGCTTCATTCAGGGCGTAATGCACTCGGGCAATCGTGATGTCGCCAAAGCTAAAATTGCGCACCATTTGTTTGAAACCGCTGGGGAGTTCATTGTCTTCGAATCCCTTTAAGTAGGTCTGGAAAGGATCCAGAGCACTGACTACACCCTGGCGGGCGAATATTTCACGGCCATCTTCCAGGCGGATGCCCTTACACTCATTGTTTTCGGTAATGAATTTGTCCAGGGTTGCGCCGGTCAGAACAGTGCTGCCATTGGCCTCAATATAGCGGCGCATGGACTCAGACAGCATGCCACTGCCGCCCTCGGGGATGGACTGGCCATAGTAGTGAATACTGGGGATCATCACGTAGAAGCCGGCGGCGGTGCCCAATTGATCCGGCAGGGTCTGAGGTGCCATAGCCCACCCCAGAATAAAGGCGCGAACATGGTCGTTTTCAAAGTTTTCCAGGGTGAACTGGCGGGAGCTGAGCTGGTAGTCCCGCAGGCGCTTTAAGCCCTCGGGGTTGTTCTCCAGGCCTTGATACATATAGCTTGGAGGCGCCGGTGGGGAGAACATTCCCTTGATTACGCCATCCTGAATCTCACCAAACTCCTGGTAAATTTCGCGGTAACGGCGGGCATCATTTTTGGAGTACTCGGCGATGGTATCGCAGGTCTTGTCCACGTCCTTATAGACTACGATTCCCTGTCCTTCGTATTTATTGGGGTGACCTGTGATCTGGTCCTCGGACCAGATGTATTTTAGGCCGTGTTTCTCAAGTTCAGGTTTCAGTTCCTTGAAATCTGGATTCAGATGAATCCAGACATGGGAGGAGCCAAAAGGATCATGCTTGAAACCCGGCAGGGTCAATTCCCGGGTCAAGGCTCCACCTCCAACCCAGTCGTTGCGCTCAGCTACCAGTACTTTGAGGCCATTCTTTACCAGCAGTGAGGCACATATCAGGCCGTTGTGGCCGCCACCCGCAATAATGACATCGTAATCCGCCATTTAACCCCCTCTCCACTCCCCACGCTTAGCGGGGTCAAAATTTTATGAGTTCCTGTTTCTGCTGCCCTGGCTATCCTAGTAGCCTTAGGGAGCCACAAGCTATCAATAACCCCATTAATTGTCAAACACTCAAAAAGCCAGTTAGGTAATTAGTAGGTAAGGAGTATAAGGATTTGGTTCATATAGGCAGCAGAATCTGCTTATTTTGGTTAATTTTTAATCTATTTCAAAGCAGATGGCAGCTCGGTTTAGATGGTCGACTGGTATAAAAGATTTGGTCAATATGGCTATAAGCCCATTATTTGGCTGTTGATTAGATTAAATAGTAGATTTTGGGTAGAATCTTGAGGGCTAAATATTCTTAACAAGGAACATAATGGAAACCGAAGAGATCTCGCGTAAAAACACCCGGGGACAGGTGAACGCGGCCGTGCATACCCTCGGCCGGAGGATTGCCAACGGGACCTACGCTGAGGGGAGCACATTAGCCATCGAACAGGATCTAGCGGCTAATTTGGGCGTGGGTCGCAACGCATTGCGAGAAACTGTAAAGGTGCTATCCGGAAAAGGCTTGTTGTCCACAGCTCCCCGCAGTGGTACCAAGGTGCGCCCCAGGGACGAGTGGAATATGCTCGATCCAGACGTGCTGGCATGGCATGCAGACCCGGATACGGCTACCCGCGAATTTATGCTCGATCTCATAGAGTTGCGTCATATTATTGAGCCCAAAGCCGCAGAACTGGCGGCGAAGCGGGCAACCCGGGAAGATATTTCAAACATTTTGTCGGCTTACGATGCCATGGCCAACTGCGGAGAGGATCTGCAAAAGCGCATAGAGGCGGATATTGAATTTCACACCGCAGTGCTAAAAGCCTCGCACAATTCGGTGCTTACTCACTTCAAGCACGCCATTTCAACCTATTTACGGGCGCATGTGAAACAAGGTGAGGCCCAGACGGAAGAGGTCAGTCAAGCCGATTTGGAGCGCCACTACCAGATCGCCCTGGCCATCGCTTCGGGTGAGGCCAAGTCCGCCTGCAGTCTGGCTAAGGAGATGCTCAATCTGAATCGCCGCCACTTCGACTAGTACTCTCTCCCCAGGCAGTGCCCTTTTGCGGGATCTCCAATCGCTCCCTGCAATTTGGTGCGTGAGTGATTGAAGCCCGATGGCCCTGGCGCGCAAATATCGGGTCATCTGTTGTGGTGAGCCCGGCCCCTTGCAGTCTGACCCCAGCCTTCATAGGGGTCATCATCCGCGTCGAAAGGAACAATAATATCCCTGAGTTTTCCTCAGCAAATCATGCAGTTACAGGCATAAGTTGCGCCCTGAATATCGCTGTTCCGGACTGCCTCCTGTTGGAAAAGCCTCTTTCAGTAGCCGGACATTAACCTGGCAACTTATTTAGTTGTCGGGTCAGTAGCTACACCTGCGGTGCCATAGGCCCATTGATCATCGGTTGCGGGGCGAATACAAAGCCGGCTTCTCGTAACGGATGCCGGGTGCCCGGAACGCTGGGCGCAACTCGGTTTTTTCTTGGGTCTCCCCCTGATGCCCTGGTGCTCAGATTGGCCGTTTACTGGAGCGGTATCAAGCATATCGGCATACCCGATAGCATTAAATTCTATGAGTATAATTTGCTTAATGGGATTAATCGTTCTCATGGCATTCTTAAAAGAATGGGCGAAAAGTCCAGTTTAACTACAATATTGACAAGATAGTCACTTATTATGACGAAGATTAATGTAAAAAAAGGGGGTTAAATCTGTTGACCGGTGATTATTAATGGGATTATATTGAGTTCCGGTTTGGGTGGTATATGTTCTGGCTATAAGCCAATCCTCGCTTTATGAGAAGACCTGAGCCCCGATAAGTTAATAATGAGAGGAGGCGTTACAAGATGATCAATGGGAGATCTTTGAGTCCATTGGCCGCGGCGATAATGGCATTGGGCTCTAGTGTCGGTCTTGCTCAAAGCGACACTGATACCAAACAGCTCGCCTTGGAAGAGGTGGTTGTCACCGCGCAGCGGAGAGAGGAATCACTTCAGGATGTGCCTATCAGTGTTTCAGCCTTTACCTCTGAATCCATCGAAAAGGCGAATATTACTTCTGCTTCCGACTACCTGGCGGTAACGCCCAATGTGGCATTCTCCGAGGATGGAGAGGGCGGAAGTCGCAGCATCAACATCAGTATCCGCGGTGTCAGCAATATCACCCTGGACGGTATCTCCACCGCCAACTCCATTGGCTACTATATTGATGAGCTTTCCGTTGGCAGCGTGGCTCAGGGCACTATCAACCCACAGTTGCAGGACGTGGAGCGTATCGAAGTCCTGCGGGGGCCGCAGGGCACCTACTTTGGCCGCAATGCAGTCGGTGGTGCACTCAATATCACCACCAAAAAGCCCGACGACCAGTTCCTTTTTGAAGGTTCAGTAAAAGCCGGCAATTTCGGCAGCAAAGGCGCTGAAACGGTGATAAACGTTCCCATTAGTGACAAGCTAATGGCGCGTGCCGTACTGGGTTACGACGAGTCCGATACGCCTATCAAGAATGTGAACCCTCTGGGTAACGACCCGTTTTATGAGTATACGACGGGGCGCGTGTCCATCCGGGCTTTGCCAACCGATGACATCACCCTCGATCTAAGCGTGACCCATACCCAGGAAGACGAGGGTGGGGATATCAGTATTCCGTCAGGGGTAGTTGACCTGGACACCCAATCGATTTTTGGTATCGGGGCGCATGATGCCGTTGATTCAGGTCAGGGATTTTACCCCGAAAACAAAACCCGCATCGATCGCGATACCCGCGAACTCAATGAAAAAGAGTTCACAGTCGTCAATGCACGATTGACTTGGGAACTGGAGAACATGACATTCAAGTCAATTACAGGTTGGCTTGATAGCTCTTTCGACCGTGTTGCTGACCTGGATGGCATTCCATTTACCTTTGGCCCCTTGCCGCTTCGCCGGGTGAATGACTACGCTGGCGACTCGATCAGCCAGGAATTTCGCTTGCAGTCCGCCGGTGAAAATACCGTCGACTGGACAGCAGGTCTCTATTACGTAAAAGATGAGCTGGATCGCAATAATCAGATCCAGATTTTGCCGAAAGACGACCCTAATGCAGCAGTGCCACTGGGATTTATCAACAGTAATATACAGGAGTTCGATTACGAGAGCTCGGCAGTATTCGGCGAAATGGTATGGCACTTAAACGACCAGTTTGACCTGACCCTGGGCGGGCGTTACTCGCGGGATAAAGTCACTGCCAGCGAAATTGATCTTGTCGCCAGGCCTGTACCGGTAAAAGATACTGTGGAGTTTAGCGACTTTTCTCCGCGGGTAGTGCTGCGTTATATACCCACTGATGATCTGACCCTCTATGGCAGCGTTTCCAAGGGCTATAAAGCGGGTGGAACAGACGTGACAGGTGGCTCCAGGACCGAGGGGGCAGAATTTGATCCCGAAGAGCTCATTAACTACGAATTAGGTTTTAAGAGTTCTCTCTTGGATGGTCGTGTGAATCTGTCGGGCGCCATATTTGCGCTGAGATGGGATGACTTCCAGGTACAGACCAGTCGTCTGGAAGATCCGACTGATATCGGCTCGGATATTTCAACCACGCAAAATGCCAATGAAGCCAGTGCTGAAGGGGTTGAGCTGGAAATGCTGGCACTGCTGACTGAAGGGCTAACCTGGTCGGTGGGCCTGGGCTATATCGACGCACAGTTTGATGACTATCAGGATGCCGTATTGAAAGGCGAGACCAACGGCTTGCCGAACGTAGTGGATGTATCTGGCCAGCCGCTGCCGCGCACGCCGGAATGGACATTCAACACAGCCCTGGAGTATCGCTTTAACGTCGGTGGAATGGACCCCTATGTGCGTGCCCAGTGGGCCTATACCGATGAAACGGTTAGTGATATTGAGGGGGTTGGCTCGCTGGTTGGTCAGACAGTCAATGGCGATCCGTTCAACCTGCCGGAATTTCCCTATCAAATTGATAGCTATGATGTGCTCAACTTAAGCGCTGGCCTGGAGACGGATAATTACCGCGTGTCGGCATTTGTCAAAAATGCGCTGGATGGAGACTACTATACAGGTACTGCGGATAATTTCGGTGCCGCGGGAATTCGGCTTCGTCCCCACTACCGGGAATTTGGTGTGAAGTTTACCTACATCTATTTTTAGGTAAGTTTGTAACAGCATTGTGATTGACAACTTGTTTGTCTTGTTCGCGGGTGGCCAATGGCCACCCGCAGTTTTTTGGGGAATTCCTTTTTAGGGGTAGTGCCATTTGATGGCGTAAACTCTGGGTAAGTTTTGCTGTGTGCAGCGAGCGAAAATTAATATTGTGACAGTGAGTGATAAACTGATGAAGCCATTGATGGTTGTCACCGGTGCCGCCAGTGGTTTGGGTGCCGAGCTGACAAAACAAGCATTGACTGCTGGTTACCATGTTCTGGCGATTGTGCGCAGTAAAAGCAGCTTTAAAAATTCCACTGTTTCTGAGAATAGAGCACTGCATATTTTGCAGCTTGACTTAAATCGCCATGATTGTGGTGAAGTACTGCAAGAAAAGCTTACTGCCATGCTCAACGATGGTTTTAGTTTGAAGGCGCTGATTTTTAATGCCGGAGAGCACCATTGTTCAACAATAGAAGAACATCCTTTGAAAGATGCAAAGCGTCTATTCGATACTAATTTTTTTTCCGTTTTACGATGCCTGCAGGAAGTTCTCCCTCTTATGCGGGAGCAGGGAGAAGCACAAATTTGGGCAACCAGCTCTCTGTCGGCACATGTCAGCCTGCCCTCCGATGGGCTTTATGCGGCAAGCAAAGCAGCGCTGGAGAGATTGTTCGAAAGCCTGCGCTTGGAATTGGAGCCATTTGGTATAGACGTTGGATTGCTGGTACCCAGCACATTTGAATCCCGCCTGATGCGACAGGAGCAGGCAGTCTTGGAGAATTCATCCTGCGACCAAGCCCAACGGGCAGGTAGCACGTCAACGCCAGGGAAATCTGTAACGATACTGGCTTCCAGACTGTTGGAGCTTATAGAGCGGACGCCGGAAAGTTTTCGCTATCCTGGAGACAGTAAAGCCGAAGCTATTTTGGATCAGCTCTATGTGGATTTTGGAATTCAGAGGCTGGGGTTGGCAAAACAGTGGTCAGATCGCAACTAAGAATATTGAGAACTGTTATAATTGCAAATTAATGAGGCGTGATTTTTATTAATCTGCATATACTAGGGAACCTCTGAAAAACTGCTCCAGTCTGGCATAATTTACCCCATTTCCAACATACACAGATTCAATCATGAGCCAACTGACCTTCGCCGAAGCCGAATACACTATCAAGAAACGCAAAACACGGCGCGAACTGTTCC
>NZ_JBFLAB010000030.1:0-54735 GCF_040742695.1 Microbulbifer discodermiae
ACGATTCCAACTGCACTGTTGTGAAAAGAGACTCCTGAAAAACATCCATACCGCGCACTGAACCAAAATCCTCTGTGGGTTATCGTTTTCCGTATTGTATCTAACCCAATGTTCTCAGGCGACAAAATCAACAGCCTGCTAGTCCTAACTCCTGCCGATTTTTTTTAACACTTGAACCATGGTGTGATCCACGCAAATTAAGGGCATTGTACTGGGCTTTTATTGTAGGAAGTCCATCAGTGGCTCAACCAGCTCATCAAATCTGATCATCGAGTTCGCAGGAATTTTGAATTAATCTCTTTTGGATTGCGAAATTAAGGCTGATTGAGATCAAGTTGGTGAAAGGCCCTAATGATTTCTGTCCCGTTTGGATTTTCGTACCCCTGTGCGCTTTGAATGTACAACAAGTAGCTTGGCTGTGCGGTGAGCGTTAGGTAATTTGTCAGGACAAACTATGCAATACATTATCTTATTAGTATTTTCTCTATCACCACTTTCTTCTATAGCTAACGATTTTGTAAACAGGTAGCATATTAACGAGATTAGCTAGGAGACATTCAAAGCAATATAAAAAGCCGGATATCGGTATGGGTATCCTTTTATTATTGTCATCAGAAGACAATAGCGGAACAATAACGATAGATCATTTTATGAGGACCTATGATAGCCATGATGACGGTATCTATTTCTACGATTATCTTCTGTCCAATAAGCTCATAGAGATTAATAATGATGGAAATCCTGATACCAAGATTCCAATAATTCAGGACTCTTCGCCTTTTCATTTTTGATTCAAAGGAGAAATACTTTTGATCCATTCACTTAAAGTTTTTTTTAAAGTAGTGCTGCCGGCCCTGCTGATTTCGCAACAGGCTATCGCAACAGGTAACTCAGAAAACGGTATCTATTCTTACATCTATACTCCAGACATGTCACCCAGTAACCCTCGGTACACTGAACTAGAAGATTCAATCACGAACAGTGGCATCGACGGAGTATTTCTTGTTGAGGAGTGGGATCAAGTCGAACCAATGCCGAATACGTTCGACTGGTCAAACCTTGATCACTGGCTAACCCTTTCTATACAGCATGACAAAAAACTCTCCATTGGAGTTGTGGGTGGACGAGATGCACCCAGCTGGCTGGCACAGCCACCATACAATGTACCAACAGTGAGCCTGGGCTGGGACAAGGATGGAAAAGTAGGTGGTGATTGCGAGTATAAGGAATTTCCTGTCCCCTGGAACGCATACTACAAATCAAGATACCTGAATATGATGACTTCACTCAGAAGCTACCTGCAAGGCTTTACCGTGCCCGGATACTCCGGGAGTGCTCTGAGTAGACTTGAAATAGTGAAAGTGGCGGGTATAAATGTTTCCACTACAGAGCTCAAGCTACCGGTCAGTAATTCAGTGAATGATACTTACTGTCTGCCCGCGAGTGGGATCGATAACACCACTGCATGGAAAAACGCCGGCTACCAGCCGATCAAAATTCTGTCGGCATGGGGGACCATTGCTGCGGGCCTAGCCAGTACCTACTCGGCCAAGCACCTCGCGGTTTCGATTATTACAGGCTATAAAGCCTTTCCAAAACTAAACAACCAGGGCAACCCGATCGTCGGCCCCAATGCGTCCACTGGAGATTTCCTGGATCCATTGACGGAAGACATACTCGCGGCAGGTACATCCACCTATGCGGGGCGCTTTCATGCTGCCTGGGATGGGCTTGGTACCAACATAAACGCCAACTCAGGGATATATACCGAACTCCAATCCAATGTTTTGCAGGCAAATCCTGCCGGAGAGATTGGATTCCAATTGAATACACGGGCCGGCACAGCGACCACTGGTTGTGGCAATACCCATCACGTTTGTACTCAGGCGGAGTATCAAGTCGTTTTGCAGAGCGGTATAAACCTGGGTGCGAAGTATCTCGAAGTACATACTAATGATGCCGCCCGGTTTCCAGCGAGTATGTTTTCAACCTATTCAGCGATGATTCAGTAGCTGTAAATTATTGGGATCATCCATTAGTCAACCACCAGGCGGGGATGGAACAATGGATGAGCCCAATAGCGGTGAATGGGGGCCGGCCGAGCATAAACGGTTTTATTCGACAGTATTATCCCAAAAGCACCGACTTCAGAGAAGTCACGGATGAAGAGGCGTAGCGGTGAGGGATCGACGCAACAGTCGAGGGAGAGACGAGAGATTGCTTATCACCAGACGAACTGTTTATGGGGCTTCGAGCGGATTTACTCACTGCAAAAAAAAACAGTTATTACTTGAAACTGCGTTGTAGGAAGGTTGATTCCTGATAAATTTAGGGACTTCTACCATCTTGGCGCTATGTCCGAAAGCTTTAGGCCATTGCACCAGTCGCGGATCAAAGCCACTAAATACCAGGACGGAATTTCTTAGTTCTCCACAATACTGGGTAAATCCTCCTTAAGGGGATAGCTGGAGTCCAGAATCCTAAAGCCCAGGTCACTGAACCAATTGCGGCCATTCACCAATACGATTACGCCTTTCTGGTTTTCAAGGTCAAATGCTGCCAGGCTGACAAAACCATTGGTCCCACCGCGATGGAAATACAGGGTTTTACCGCTTTCCTGCCGCTCCATCACTTCCCAACCAAGTGCCAGTACCCTTTTACCTTGGCGCAGGCGAATGCGTTGCGTTTCCTTGAGCGCTGCATCCACAGGCGTTTTGTAAAGCCCGATCTGTGCACCGATAAAATACAGCATATCCTGGGCAGTTGATCGCAAGCCGCCAAAGGATGAGTAACGCCCCAGGTTGAGCGCATCGGTTTCAGCCCCTTTCCTGAAACCGGTAACAAGCCTCGACTGTTTTTCATTTGGTACAGCAAAATGACTGTCGCTCATCTTAAGAGGATCGAACAATTGCTTTTGCATCAAGATTTCAAAGTCAGTTTCAAAAGACTGTTCAACTACAAGCTCTATAATCATGTAGCCCAGGTTTGAATAACTGTAAGTGCCAGGCTTTACCTTTGGCTTATAACCCGCGAGAAACTGGTGAAATTGGTCAAGGCTGTAGTTTCGAAAGCGATGGTCATCTTCCGTATCAATATCGAGCGGATTTCTGGCAAAACCTGATGTATGGTTCAGAAGATCAGTGATGCTTATCGCGCCATCAGGATCAGCTGACTTGCTTAGCACGGGCATAAAGTCAACAGCTGGCGCCTGCAGTGAAATGTCACCAGAGTCATCCAGGATTGCCATCAAGGCCGCGGAAATAGGCTTGGTTATAGAGCCGATCTCAAAGATTGAATTTTTATCGGGCTTCGCATTGCCCCCTAGCGATAACCGGCCAAAGCCATAATAGCGTGGGCCGTTTCGATCAATCACGCCAATCACTGTACCGAGATGATAACCTTTGTCTATGCGGTCCTGTGCCTGAAAAGCGATATCAGCGGCAAGCTCTGTGTCACTGGCGGCAAATGGGCTGGCGCCAAGGAACAGCGCAATAAGCAACAATTCGGTTTTCTTCATATAGTCTCCCCCAGGAACAACTGCCCAATATAGATTTTTCTCACAAGCCGGCCGAGTATGCTGTATGTAAAAATTCTTTTGTTTGGGTGTCATACTGGACAAGAACTCGACTGTAATGAACTGCAAATCACCGTAACTTCAACAAAGTGGATATGCAGTACGACTAGTTTGGCTTTGAAATCGCCCGGCAGCCGAACAAAAGGCGCCCTACTGTATCGGTCACTGACGCTCAATAAAACCTATGAGATCTACCATTTCTGACGTGATATTATTTTTTAGGTAGCCATATGATATGAAATATACAACCAAATTTAACAAACAAAACACGGCAGACAACAAACCGGGCCCTGTACCTGAGATCTAAGCCATATTCAATTAATAGACTATTGCCGTCAGAATAAAGTCAATCAAAAGTCATAAGCACGTCAGGTATTCTCAAGCTGGTCTGCATACACTGACCCCCTGCTCAAATATATCTAAACAAAGTCAACTTCGCAGAGGGACTCAATGTAAGTGCTGGTCTTACTTCTTTGGTCCCGTTAACAACAGGAAGGGCAATATGACCATCAATTTAAACCCTATAAACTTACTCGCTGTCGTGTTATTGGTCAGTTTCAGCTGCTTTACCCCGGCGGCTACCAAAGAAAATAGTACGGCCGCACCAGAAGCTACGGCTGCTGAAGCAGGACTTTCCTTCCGGGATATTCCCTATCTCCACAAGTCCTTTATTGATGTAGCTCCGGTGTACAGAAAGGATGCACTTGTTGTGGGTGAATTAGGCGTCGATGGTGGCAATAAAGGCATGATTGTTGAGCTGGCTCGCGAGATTGCCAACGGCGACCACGGAAAATTTGACAGTATGCTGATCGCTCACAAGGGCAAGCTCTTGTTTGAATCCTATTATTTGCGCGGCCGTATCAATCTGCCACATCCGCAAGCCTCCGCGACTAAAGCTTACACCGGCTTAGCACTCGGCCGCGCAATCCAATTGGGCTATCTGACCATGGCCGATTTAGACAAGCCGGTGGTCAGCTTTCTCAAGAAACTGGACCCAACAAATTTCGTCCAAGGCGCAGAACAGATTACCTTAAATCAGGCATTGACCATGCGCGGGGGACTTCGCATCAGTGAAGACAAATGGAAAAAACTTGAGGAAAAACCGGATGCTTTGAAAGGCCAGGGCCTGGTTCAGGCCCTTTTCGAGCAAAGCGCTCCTATTACCCCGGCATCCCAGAAATTTGCATATGGCAACTTCAACCCGGATCTGGTAATGCAGGTCATTGAGGCAGTCGTTCCGGGGACGGCCGACAATTTTATTAAAAATGAACTTCTCAATAAATTAGGCATAACGAATTATGCTTGGAGCACCAATCGTAATAGCGGGTTGCCGCAAGCGGGATCTCGCGCGAGCATGACATCACGCGATATGGTCAAATTGGGAACCCTGGCCATGAACAAAGGAAAATGGAATGGTGAACAATTGCTCCCTAAAGCCTTTATCACCAAAGCAATCGATAGGATCGTTGATACCAGCGATGAAGAATTTCATTACGGCGGTAAAGATACCTTTAATCAGGGATATGGTTATTTCTGGTGGAGTGCTGATATGAGACACGGCGACAAAAGCTATTTCAGCTCATCTGCTCAGGGGGGTTATGGCCAGCAAATCATTCTGCTTAAGGAACTCGATCTTCAGGTTGTGTTCACTGGTCATGATAACGATACTAATTACCTGCAGATAGTTGCAGAGAGAATTCTGCCGGCTTTTGTACAGTAAGTTGTATATGAACAAAAAAGGGTACATACTATGTAAAACTGCCGTTCTCCAGCAACATGGTGTAGGAAATCGCTAAAAGCTACGTAAGCCGACGTTACTGGCGGCACCGATTTTAGATAGCTTATTTCCTAGACCAAACTTTGTTATATCTAATATTGTTTTGGATAATTCAATGAAAATTCTTGTTGGTTTCTTTGCCCTTTCGATTGCATCGTTAAGTTTTGCTAATGCAAATGCTAAATTTTCTGAAAGAAAACTTGGTAATGGATTACTGCTTTTAACTAGTGCTGAAAACAATAATATTACAAATATCGGTGTTCTTGAAGTTGGGAATAAGGTAATTTTAATCGACCCTTCTCCAGGCAAAGACAGGCTTCGAGAGTTGGAGGAAATTATTCGCAAGTCCTATGAGATCAGCGATCTGCATATTTTGAATACCCATGGGCATAGTGATCACTCGGGAGGCAATGACTACTTTCTCGCTCTGGGAGCTACAATAAATGAAGCCGATTTCTCTTCCTTGGAAACCTATCCGGTAATTTCCCATAGTTCGAGTGACAAAATATTTTATCATATTGAGAGTAATACCATATTCACGGGTGATGTTTTTTCCACTAATTGGCATCCTACGTTTTACGCTGGTGGTGTGGATGGGTTTGTCCACGCAATTGATACTATTTTGAAAGTAGGCCGTGAGAATAGCCTGGTTATTCCTGGACATGGTGAGCCCGCAGGTAAGGATGTTGTTAAAGCTTATAAAGAGAGTACGCTTAGATGGATAGAGCGTGTCGGAGTGCTTCAAAAGGCTGGTAAAACGGTTGACGAAATGCTGTTGGACCGGAAACTACAGCGTATTCTCAGGAGTCTTAATTTCACAAATAGACCCCAGTTCCTACCCAGAAGCGCGGAGGTAAGATTTGTGGAACGCACCATTGCCATTTTGGACCAGGCTGGTGACTCATGACAAAAGATTTTAGCCCTTTATTCTTTGAGCCTCTCTGTGTCCACTAGCAACTTCAGGTATTTCTTCCGTCTTGAACAGCCCAGGACGCTTATTCACAAATGAGCTTTTAGTACTGTTGCTAAGGCAGCATGACTGGACAAAAATTGGACTGTCACAACCCCGGGAAGTTTGCGCCAAGCTTCTTTAGTAACTTTGTTAGGGTTTCACATTCTTTGGCAGTGAATGTCTCTTTCATCAGTGGGTAGGCCACGGATTCCATTGTTTCCAGGGCTTTGGCAAGCTTTTCCGCACCGGAATCGGTAATGTCAATCAGAAATACCCGTCCATCCTGTTCAGATTTTTGCCGCGTAACAAATCCGCGCTCAACGAGCCTCTTTATTATTTTAGTTGCGCCACCTTCGGTAAACATGAGCGTTTTGGAAACATCACTCATGCGTATCTTTTCCCCCGACATATAAATCTTAGCCAAAACCTCTTTCTCTGAAAGAGTGACATCACACTTTTGCAGTAGAGCCGTATTGAGGTTTTGCCGAAGCTGAATGCCTTGCAGCAAAATCTGGTGGGCTGCTTCAATTTGTGTGAGCCTTTCAGGCGATGGGGGCTTGATTTTCTTCATACATACTCATTGAACAGATAGCAGAGCTGTGACTCTTCAAATGGATCCCGTACTCCAGCCGGCTTCATAAACTAGCAGTTATTCCCTAAATGTAAATATGTTTACCCGGCGAATCCGAGCGAAATGCTTGACGAGAATATTAATCTGGATTAATATTCTCGTCAACCTATGCTGACTTCAATAAGCCCGGCCGTCAGGAGAACTTATGATTTTGGACCCAATTGCCATATTCCCGCCAAAAACCGCTTTCTTGGGGGGCTTTAGTACCTATTTCCGTGGAAATGGACACACGAATGCCAACACTATCGGCCCTTCTGGAGGTGACTGCTGAGTCATGGATACGCTTACCCAAATAGCCCTCGGTGCCTGCATAGGGCAGGCAGCTTTCAGTAACAAGCTGGGCCGCAAGGCCATTGTCGTCGGTGCAGTCTGCGGACTGTTACCGGATATGGACTTCCTATTCAGTATTGGTAGCGACGACTTCGCCTATATGGCAACCCACCGGGGATTAAGTCATTCCGTTTTATTGCTGCCTTTTTTCGCAGTGCCAATAGCCTGGCTGGCTATGAAATGGGGTATGTGGAAAGACAGCACCCCTGACAATCCGGCGGGCCCTTCTGTAGGCCATTTCTGGACATGGTATCAGCTGTGTTTGTGGGCACTAATCACACATCCACTGCTCGACCTTTTCACTACCTATGGCACACAAATCCTGACACCCCTAAGTAACGAACGCTTTACATTGGATGGAATATCCATTGTCGACCCTGTATACACTTTGCCCTTGGTAGCGGCAGTCATTTACGGTTTGGTCAAACCTCTACAACAAAACAGGTTTCGCCTGTGGGCAGTCAGTGCCCTCATTTTCTCAAGTTTGTATTTGGGCCTGGGATTACACAATTCCTGGGACGCGAGAGCAGCTTTGATTGAGCAGCTTTCAAGTAAGGATTTCAACCCAACTGATGTACGTGCATCACCAACGATGTTTAATATTTTGTTATGGCGCGTGGTTGCCAAAGACAGTGATGGTCGTTATGCAGTGGGATTTTTTAGCACAGTGGCACGTAATTCCATTCAGCTGCATCACTACGAAAGTGAATCTGGCGAATTGGTTGACAAAGCTCTAGGTAGTGAGCAGGGAAAAGTTCTCAAGTGGTTTTCAACCGATATGTTAAGGGCACAGGTCAGAGAATCTGATAAAGATGGAAGCCCCCAGGTGATACTAACGGATATGCGTTTCGGTTTTACCTTCGATCCTGCCGCTTCATTTTTTGGTGGTCTGTTTGAATTCGATGAGAGGCTCAATCTCAGCGGCGCTCAAATGTATAGCGGAGATGTAGAAAACCTTGAATTTTCGGATGAGATCAGTTCGATTTGGGCGAAGATTTGGGAGTAGTACTATGTCCACCATCAGTAAGCGGAACGAAATTGAATTCGTATCCCTGGTTGCCATTATGGTCTCTATGGGCGCCCTTTCAATCGATGCGGTCCTGCCTGCCATGCCGAAAATGGCCGCAACCTTTGGTTTGTCGGAAGGCAATGCAGCGCAGCTGATCGTCGGTGTTATGTTCCTTGGGATGACGATCGGGCAACTTATCTATGGCCCGGTTTCTGACTGTATCGGGCGCAGGCCAACTCTATTGACTGGAGTATTGGTATTTATCCTTGGGAGCCTGGTGTCGGTCCTGGCTGAAAACTCGACTCTTTTTATTACCGGCCGCTTTCTGCAGGGCGCAGGCGCTGCAGCATTGAGGATAGTCCCGCTCGCTATTGTGCGTGATCGCTTCGAAGGAGCACCAATGGCGAGAATCATGTCCTGGGCCATGTCGGTCTTCATATTGGTACCCTGTATAGCTCCTATGCTTGGCCAGAGCATCTTATCGCTGGCAGGCTGGCGAGCCATATTCTGGCTATTGTTCACCCTCAGCTGCATAGCGGCGGTTTGGGGCTGGTTGCGTCAGCCGGAGACTCTACCCCATGACAAACGCCAGCCCGGAGGTATTACACCGATTCTCGAAGGGCTGAGTGCCACCCTGTCCAACCGCATCACGAGCAGCTGCCTGATCGCAATGGGACTGATTCAGGGGGTATTCATGGCTTACCTCATGTCCGCAGAACAGATTTATCGGGGCGTTTTCAAGGTTGCCGACCTGTTTGCATTTTTCTTTGCACTGGCAGCTGTCTCGATCGGGATTGCCAGCCTTCTGAATGCAAAACTGGTCAAGCACTTTGGCTTACAGGATATCTGCAGATTTGCGCTCGTCGGCGTGATAGCGGTCAGTAGTTCGATGTACATCTTTGGCTTTTTCACACCCTTGCCGCTCTATGCTTTCCTGGGGGCCATATCAGCCATCTTTTTCTGTTTTGGCTTGATTATGGGAAATATGAACGCTATTGCCCTGCAGCCTCTGGGCCATGTTGCAGGGCTGGCAAATTCGGCTATTAGTTTCCTCTCCGGCTGTATTGCTCTGGCTTTTGGTTGGTTGATTAGCGGAATCTTAAACATGAGCGTTCAGTCCCTGATGTTTGGCGCTATGGTTGCAGGTCTGCTATCCATGATTGCGGCGATGTGGGGCAGCAGGTCTCAGGCGAGTATTGTCTACAACCCGTCACCACAGGCAATAAGTACAGGTGGCTGATATGCCAGGCGATAAGATCCCATATCCCGTATTGCACCCTCTGGTTCAGCGATATGTTTCAGCGAACATTATGGATCAGGGCCTGTGCAGATCTGTCCTCTCCGCTGAGTGAAATGCGCTCGATGATTGGTGATGGTGGTCGTGTGGATGCATTGGCCTGAGGTTCTGGCCCAAGAAAAGCGTGCGAGTTAATTAACGCACAAAAGATGGAAAGCTAAGTTGTTAATTTGAAACGGGAATATAGCTGTTTCCGACAACACAATCCAATTTTATACGGTTCATACTTGTGAGTGTTCTTGATTTGAAAAAATTTACTGTCATTTTCCTTGCTGTATTTTTCGTAGCTTGTGCAAGTTCTTATATGGACACAAGACATTCGTCTCCCAACTTCGAAAACGATGCCTTTAAGAATACCAATTCGGTAAAATTTCTCTCCTTCTGGGAAATGTTTAAGTCTGTACTTGAGTCGGATGTGGAACCCTCGGTTTGGCCGGAGTGGGTGGATACTAGTGCCGATACATCTCCAGTCAAAAAGGTTGTCAACTCAAATACCCGTATCACCTTTATCAACCACGCTACGTTTTTATTGCAGACCGGAGGGTTTAACATCCTTACGGATCCTGTTTTTTCAGAACGTACGAGCCCGTTTTCATTCCTGGGGCCAAAGCGTGTTCATAGCCCGGGCATAGCGATCGAAAACCTACCGCCAATTGACGTTATTATCATCAGCCATGATCATTATGACCACCTGGATCTTGATTCCATCCGGGCGCTAGCCAAGCGGGATAACCCAAAAATATACATGGGACTTGGGGTCGGTGAACGCCTGTCAGGATCGGAACAAATTATTGAGCTTGACTGGTGGGAGTCATCCAGAGTTGCTGACGACTTCCAGCTTTGGTTTGTCGATGTACAACACTTTTCCGGCCGTTGGTTAACGGATCGAAATTCGACCCTCTGGGGTGGTTTTCTATTGGAAATCGCTGGCCAGAAAATCTATTTTGGTGGTGACAGCGGTTACGCGGACCACTACAAACGCACTTTCGAGCGATTTGGCCCAGTCGACATTGCGTTTTTGCCGATTGGCGCCTATGCACCCAGAGAGTTCTTTGAGGAGGTCCATATGGACCCCTCAGATGCTGTCCAGGCCCACCTCGACCTCCGGGCTGGCATATCAATTGGAATGCACTACGGCACCTTTCAGCTCACGGCTGAAGCTATCAATGAGCCAGTGAACTTCCTCGAACAAGCCAAAAAGGAAGCCAACATCGGACCGTCGGAATTCATCACTTTGAAAATTGGACAACCTTTTGAGTTGGCTTCCGGGCCACCTGCTAGCAGCGCAAGTCTTAAATAAGCAGTAGGCCGAACATCAGCATCTACTGGTGCACACTCGGTATATCTGTAATCAATACAGGAAATATATTTATGTCACAATCAGATACTAAAGCCAAATCGCCTGTCGTGGTGATGACCGGAGCCACCGCAGGCATTGGAGCTCACGCTTTGAGAAAGCTCGCTGCCTCAAATTGTCGCATCATTGTGGGTACCAGGGGAACCGCACCTGAATTTGGTGAATCGCTGCCACTGGACCTCTCCTCATTGGAAAGTGTGTGGGCATTTGCCGGTATGGTTCAGGAAACTCTTGAAGACGAGTCCATAGATGCGCTCGTTCTAAACGCGGGTACAGCCTTCAGTGACACGACGCAGTCGACAGAAGATGGGTTTGAAATAACCTTCGCCGTTAATCACTTGTCTCACTATTTATTGGCCAGGCTGCTCCTACCAAAAATGTCGCACCGCGGAAGGTTAATTATCACAACCAGCGATGTTCACGCCCAGGCACCCAAACCCCTGAATATTGGCGTGTGGTCCAGCGCCAGGGCGGATGGCTCGGGGATGAAAGCCTATGCTGCATCCAAATTATGTAACCTGTTGACCGCGCGCTCACTGACGCTTCAGGAGATCGCCAGGGAAAGGGAGTGCGAGATTATCGCTTACAACCCGGGCTTAACGGTGCGAACTTCCCTATCCCGCCATTCCGCCAAATGGCAACGCCTCCTTATGAACAATGGCCTTGTACATCTATTGCTTCGCCTGGGCAGCAACTTTATTCCCATGATGTACCCCGGCTCACCTGAGCGTGCTGGGGAAGCACTAGCTCAACTCACCCTCGGTGAAGCAACTCCTCCAGAGGGACGCGTCTACGCTTCACTGGTACGCGGTGAGCTCACTTATCCCGATCCATCTGAACTGGCTAGTGATGACGATGCTCGGGACAGTCTTTGGCAGGAAAGTGCCAAAATGGTTGGACTGCCTGCAACCTGATCCAATCACTTAATTGCAGAGACAAGAGGATAAACTGTTATAGATAGCCTTTTTTGCGAGGGTTATTACCCTTATGGGCGCACTTTTAAAATTGAAGATTTTTCAACCTGTATTTTATCGGGCCATATTTGCCGGGAGTAATGATATGGATCGGGGATGGTTCGTTGGAAAAATTGCAGATTTATTTTTGAAGCAAAGGAAGCTTCTTTTCTTTATGGGTTTATTCTCTTTAAGTCCTGCCTGTCTGTCTTCCGAGGTTATAAAACAGGAAATTGACTATCTACTCTCTTTCGTCTCCAGTTCCAACTGTTTATTTATTCGAAATGGCAAGTCTCATGCC
The DNA here is from genome assembly GCF_040742695.1 of Microbulbifer discodermiae. Lineage (NCBI taxonomy): Bacteria > Pseudomonadati > Pseudomonadota > Gammaproteobacteria > Cellvibrionales > Microbulbiferaceae > Microbulbifer > Microbulbifer discodermiae. The sequence goes on from NZ_JBFLAB010000030.1 coordinate 12,182, forward strand.
GCCGAAGAAGCTGCAAAGCACATCCAGCGGAAATACAACCATTTCAAAGCCGAAATAGATAGTACTGAGAAATTTATTACGTTGAGCGCAACCAAAAGTGTTTTTACCGGGAAGCCTTACTTCACACAGTGTGACGGTGAAGGCAGAAGACAGTTAACTTCTTCTTGGCTTCTAAGAGAACTGCATAATTATCGCGACACCAGACGAGCTTTTAGGTAAGTAATAGAACCGCTGTGTCGGCAAAATAATTGTATTGATTGTTATATTTATAGTGATCAGCCCATTAGCTTCTAATCCTTTCTTGTGTTTAGTAGAATTCAGCCATCGTTAAATGTCCACTTGCAATATTTTGGTGTTGGCCTTTTTACTCCGGCCACGGAAAAGCTGTGGAATCCGTTTTCAAAATCAATACGGCGGTATGAAATTGGACGGCGGCGGCCCCCGCCATCCGCCCAATAAAATGCTACTGATTATTTTCAGTCCAGGGGTTACTGACTTACTGGTTACAAATTATCGTCATAAAATGCAACGGCCGAAACGGTAGTGAAGGTGCCATTGCTGTGATCCAGCACCGTCGCTTCCAGGGTAATACTTGTATAGAGTTGTATGGGAAGAATACACATAGTGCTACTCTGGCTGCAACGGTTATCGGACCAGATGATGCTAAAGTTTGTGGGAGCATGCTGAATCCTGAAATGTGCCGTACTTGTAGTCCGGCCCGGCTGTCTTTCTATGCCAAAACAAGCAAATTGTTGGTAAGTATCGTATAGGGTTGTATCTACAAAACACTCCATAAATGGGGATGCTCCCCGGTGAGAAGCGTTATTGTCGACAGTTCCCGGTTGCTGCGCAATCGCTGACCCGCAAAGTGCAACTAATATTACAAGAACTCCACCCATTACCTTATTCTTTTTCGACATTTTTTATATATCCTTATTTCCTTAAGTAAACTTAACAGGGGCCAGTGGCCGCTTTGGTTAAGTGCCAATCTCTATTTTGACTATTGAGGAAACCACATAGGAAAATCAGGCACCAATTTAAGTTATCACGCCTAAAGCGGTCGAGATAACAAAAGGAAAAATAGTGGCGTGTAAAAGATTTATTCTGTCCAACATGTCTGTAGGTGAGTTGTCCTGTTGCTAGAGCAATAAATCTGAGAAAGTAAATCAACGAACTTTTTTAACTACTTGGATAAATAATAGACTTGAAGTTTTTTCTGCTAAACCACCTAAATCACTAATAAATAACTAAGCAGAAACTTTCTGAGTAAACCCATTCTATTATCATTGAACTGGTAATTGAGTAAGTTGTAGGGTTAATAATTCCACGGCCAATAGGCTTACAGTCGGAAAATAGAGAGTCGGGGGGGCTATACTTAAAAATATTTCTATTGTGTTTCAGTCTCTCCATTACTGTCCCGATAGTTTTCAAAAAATTTCTCAAGCGGATTGTCGACCCCTGCTGGTGGGCCCCGCCATCTAGCACTGGAAATTGGGTTCGCTTTACCAGGTGGCCTGTGAATAAAAAGCCCAAAGGCTTCTACCAGTGATTCGTTATTCTGAATATCGATAATCTATGGGTGCGATTGAATTGGCTGCGAATTGTCCAGGAGAAATGAACAAGTATCCAACTCAGAGGTTAGAGCGGACTGATTGAAATTAACTTCGGGTTGAACTTTTACTGTTAATTGCCATTTTTCACGTGGCCCTGGCCCTTCGGCCAATAAATAATTGCGCCCCTTCTTTGGAGCCAAATTCCCTACAGGGATAGTTTCTCTGTACGCACTAGACCACTTTTGCAGCTTATGGACCGGGCACGATACCCAGGCCCAATAGCGTCTACCTGCTTTTATACGTCCAGGTTCTCCACCGCCAATGCATTGGTTTCGATAAAGTCCCGGCGGGGCTCCACCTGGTCCCCCATCAGGGTGGTAAAAATCTGGTCTGCGGCGATAGCGTCCTCTACGGTGACCTGTAGCATGCGCCGGCTCTCCGGATCCATAGTGGTCTCCCACAACTGCTCCGGGTTCATCTCCCCCAGCCCTTTATAGCGCTGGATGCCATAGCCACGGCGGCTCTCGTTCATCAGCCAGTCCATGACCTCCGGGAAGCTGCTAACGGCCTGCTGTTTCTCTCCCCGCTGGACATAAGCGCCCTCTTCCAACAGATCCACCATCTTTTCACCCAGGGCGCAGATAGCGGCATACTCGGCGGAATCGAAAAATTCGTGACTGACCTGATAATCGCTGCCCACGCCATGGGCCACTACATGGATATGGGGCAGGAACAGTCCCCGTTCGGTATTTTCCCGCACGGACACCTGATGGCTGCGGCCGTCGTCGGCCTCCCCTTCCAGCTTGTTCTGAAGTTCGGCGCACCAGGATTCCATTTTTTCCCGGGACTGGAGATCCATCTTGGTGAGGTGGGGCAGGTAAATCATACTGCGCAACACTTCTTCCGGGTACAGGCGTGCCAACCGGTCGATCGTGGCCAGTACAGCGCGGTATTCCCCCACGAGACTCTCCAGGGACTGCCCGGACAGCCCCGGGGCCTCGGGGTTTACAAACAGGGTGGTGCCTTCCAGCGCGGCGTTGGTGAGAAACTGGGTCAGCGCCGCTTCATCCTTGAGATACTGCTCCTGCTTGCCTTTGGAGATTTTGTACAGGGGCGGCTGGGCGATATAGATATGCCCTCGCTCTATCAGCTCCGGCATCTGGCGGAAAAAGAAGGTGAGCAGCAGGGTACGGATATGGGCGCCGTCCACATCCGCGTCAGTCATGATAATGATGCTGTGATAACGGATCTTATCTGCATCGAACTCACTCTTGCCGATACCACACCCCAGAGCGGTGATCAGGGTGCCGACTTCGGCGCTGGAGAGCATTTTGTCGAAACGCGCTTTTTCCACATTGAGGATCTTGCCTTTGAGGGGCAGTATCGCCTGGGTCCGCCTGTCGCGACCCTGTTTGGCGGAACCGCCGGCGGAGTCACCCTCCACCAGGTAGATTTCCGACAGCGCCGGGTCCTTCTGCTGGCAGTCCGCCAGTTTGCCGGGCAACCCGGCGATATCCAGGGCACCCTTGCGCCGGGTCATTTCCCGGGCCTTGCGCGCCGCCTCCCGCGCCTTGGCGGCGTCAATCATTTTGGTGACCACTGACTTGGCTTCCTGGGGGTTTTCCAGCAGATAGTCGTTAAAATGCTGGCCCATTTCCTGCTCAACGGCAGTTTTTACTTCCGAGGAAACCAGTTTGTCCTTGGTCTGGGAAGAGAACTTGGGGTCCGGGACCTTAACCGAGATAATCGCAGTGAGCCCCTCGCGGGCATCATCGCCAGTGGTATTCACTTTGTCCTTTTTACCCAGCCCTTCCTTCTCGATGTAGTTGTTCAGTCCCCTGGTCAGGGCCGCACGAAAGCCCGCCAGGTGGGTGCCGCCGTCACGCTGGGGAATATTGTTGGTGTAGCAGTAGATGTTTTCCTGGAAGCTGTCGTTCCACTGCAGGGCCACCTCGACACCAATGCCGTCGTCCCGCTGGCTTTGAAAGTGCAATACCTTGTTGATTGGCGTCTTGGCGTGGTTGAGGAACTCCACGAAGGCGCGCAAACCCCCGCCGTATTCATAAATTTCCTCTTTGCCGCTGCGTTCGTCCTTGAGAAGGATACGCACGCCGGAGTTCAGAAAGGACAGTTCACGTAAGCGCTTGGCCAGTACGTCGAAGTGGAATTCGATGTTGCTAAAGGTATCCGGGGAGGGCTTGAAGTGTACCGTGGTGCCTGTGGTGTCGGTTTCCCCAACTACCGCCAGGGGTGCCTGGGGTACACCATCCCGGTAGGTCTGCTCGTGAATCCTGCCGTCACGACGGATCGTCATTTTCAGCTCCGCCGATAGGGCGTTGACCACGGAAACGCCCACACCGTGTAGGCCTCCGGACACTTTATAAGTGTTGTCATCAAACTTACCGCCGGCGTGCAGCACGGTCATAATGACCTCGGCTGCAGAGACGCCTTCCTCCGGGTGTATTTCAGTGGGGATACCACGGCCATTGTCGGAGACGGTAACTGTCTCATCCGGATGAATGATGACGCGGACCTCATCGCAATGCCCCGCCAGGGCTTCGTCGATGGAGTTGTCCACCACCTCAAAAACCATATGGTGCAACCCGGTGCCGTCATCGGTATCACCGATATACATTCCCGGGCGTTTCCGTACCGCATCCAGGCCCTTCAGCACTTTGATACTGCTGGAGTCATAGCTGCTCTGCTCTGACATTTAGTCACTCCGTTCAACTTGGCTGCCCATTTCGGGCCTTGAATTGATATGTCCATGTTCCACGTGGAACATTGCGGGCTGATTCCAGGGGGATTCCAGTCTTCTCCATGGACGGCTGGTGATGTCCCCATCGATGCCCGTCACCACCACCTGCGCGGCGCAACGACTTATCCACTGCGCGAATTGTAACTGGTTATCCTGGTCCAGTTCTGCCGGCAGGTCATCAATAAGGAACAGGGGTTTCTCCCCCTCCCGCCGCACTACTGCCGCCATTGCCGCCCGTAAAACACACACCAGCATTTTCTGCTGACCCCGGGACAGGATATTGTGGACCGCCTCTCCGCCGACGCTAAAGTGCAGGTCCGCTCTATGGGGGCCCGAACGACCAAACCCCTGGGCCATATCGGCGTCGCGGGAATCACGCAACGCCTCCGCCAACGGACGATCCTTTTTCCAGCCCCGGCGGTAGGACATAACTATCCGTCTCAGAGGAGATTCCTCCAGTTGCTCCAGCAGTCCCACTATCTCCGCCGAAAGGCGGCTATAGACACCGGTTCTCAGCTGATCCACTTCGGTACCGCTCTCCGCCAACCGCTGTTCCCATAGTGACAGGAGGCCGACATCGACCCTGCCCTGCCGCAACAAAGCGTTTCTCTGCCGCAATGCGACCTGATAACGCTTCCACACCTCCATAAACCGATGTTCCACGTGGAACACTGTCCAGTCCAGCAATCGCCTCCGGACCCCCGGGCCTCCATTCAAAGCGGCAAAACTCTCGCTATGTATGACCTGTAGTGGCAACGACGTGGCCAACTGAGAACTGGAGGTAGCTGGCGCCTGGTTAATGTGGATACGGCTGCCGCCCCCGAGCTGCTTCTGCACCCCAAGGGTCAAACCACTCTCCAACTCGCCAAACACAGTCAGCCCGGCCTTTCCCTCCTGCACAACCGACTGCAACAGCCGCGACCGAAAGGATCTTCCACTGGCCAGCAGGTGCACCGCTTCAAGCAGAGATGTCTTACCACTGCCGTTAGCGCCATAAAATACATTGGTGCCGGCCTGCAGGCGTAAATCCGCCTGTTCTATGTTGCGAAAAGCGCTAAGGGAGAGTCGCCGGAGACTTGCCACCGCCACCCAACCCAAAAGTCTGCGATAAGGCTATCCGGAACCAGAGGCCGGAGGACCGCCGAGCACCCTTCCACATGCCAAAGACCGCAAATTTGATCAAATAAGAACGCAAACCCAGCTCACAACCGCATCGGCATAATGACATAGCGTGAATCGCCGGCCTCATCCGGCTGCTGCAACAGGGCGCTACTATTGGCATCAGCGAGGCCGATTCGCACCTGATCCCCGTGAATAGCGCCCGTCGCGTCGAGCAGATAGCCGACATTGAAACCTATCTCCAGAGGCTCACCCACGTAATCCACCACCAGCTGCTCTTCCGCCTCTTCCTGCTCCGGGTTGTTGGCCACTATCTGCAGCAACCCTTCGGTGACCCGTAACCTGACGCCCCGGTACTTTTCATTGGACAAGATTGCCGCCCGGGACAGCGACTGGCGCAAAGCCTGACGATCGGCAAATATTTCGGCGCCGGTCGACTGGGGAACAACCCGCTCGTAGTCCGGGAATTTGCCATCCACCAACTGTGAGGTAAAAGTGAACTGGCCACAGACGACGCGGATATGGTTATTGCCAAGCACCACTTCCGCCGGCGCCTCGCCGTCCTCCAGCAGGCGGCCAAGCTCCAAAACACCTTTGCGCGGTACTATCACCTGTATCGGGGATTCGACATTCAAACCCGCCGCATCCCGGTCGCACATGGCCAGCCGGTGGCCGTCGGTGGCCACGGCGCGCAACTGCTGCGGGCGACACTCCAGGAGCAGGCCATTGAGGTAATAGCGCACATCCTGCTGGGCCATAGCGAAGCTGGTGGCATCGATCAAGCGGCGGATCTCCCCCTGGGAGATGCCGAACTGGGTCTGCACGCTCATCTCCTCCCGGTTGGGGAAGTCCGCCGCTGCCAGCGTCGACAACTGGAAGCGGCTGCGGTCACTGCGAACCACCAGGCGTTCGCCGTCCCGATCAAATTTCAGCTCGGCGCCATCCGGCAGGGAACGACAGATATCCAGGAGTTTGCGTGCCGGAACCGTCACCTCCCCTTCCATTTCGACCCCATCCACCGGTAACCGCCCCACAATCTCAACCTCCAGGTCAGTACCTGTGAGGGACAGTTGCTGCCCTTGCAGCTGCATCAGCACATTGGCCAGCACAGGCATCGTCTGCCGCTTCTCAACCACACCGGCCACCAGCTGCAGCGGTCTCAGAAGGGCATCCCGGTTAACATTGAATTTCATCGGTCACTTCGCCTTATTCCATCTTTTGTTCATCGCCCTCCCCTGCCCGGTCAGGTAGTCAGGGAGCGCGTCAATAACTTCACATCCTCGCGGATATCCGCACTGGATTCCTGTAGTTCGCGAATTTTGCGGCAGGCATGCAATACTGTGGTGTGGTCCCGCCCGCCAAAAGCATCCCCGATCTCCGGCAGGCTGTGATTGGTCAGTTCCTTCGCCAGCGACATGGCTACCTGTCGCGGCCGCGCCACTGACCGGCTGCGGCGCTTGGACAAAAGGTCCGCAACCTTGATCTTGTAATACTCGGCCACCACCCTCTGTATATTGTCGATACTCACCAGCCTGTCCTGCAAAGCCAACAGGTCCTTCAGGGCCTCGCGCACCATAATGTCGTCGATTGGCCGCCCGGTAAACTGGGCGTTGGCAATCACCCGCCGCAGGGCCCCTTCCAGTTCCCGCACATTGGAGCGAATACGCTGGGCGATAAAAAATGCCGAGTCGTGGGGCAGCTCCACCCCTACCTGCTCCGCCTTCTTCATCAAAATGGCCACCCGGGTTTCGAGTTCTGGGGGCTCCACCGCCACCGTCAGCCCCCAGCCGAAGCGGGATTTCAAACGCTCCTCGAGGCCGTCAATCCCCTTAGGGTATCGGTCACTGGTCAAGATGATCTGTTGCCCGCCCTCCAACAGTGCATTGAAGGTGTGGAAGAACTCCTCCTGGGAGCGCTCCTTGCCGGCGAAAAACTGGATGTCGTCGATCAACAGGGCGTCCACGGACCGGTAGTAGCGCTTGAAATCACTGATCGCATTGAGCTGCAGGGCTTTAACCATGTCCGCCACAAAGCGCTCGGAATGCAGATACACCACTTTGGCGTTGGGATTTCGGTCCAGCAAAGCATTGCCCACCGCGTGCACCAGGTGGGTCTTACCCAGGCCGACGCCGCCATAGATAAACAGTGGGTTGTAGGCACCACCGGGGTTGTCGGCGATCTGTTGGGCCGCCGCCAGCCCCAGCTGGTTGGACTTGCCCTCGACGAAAGAAGTGAAGGTAAAACTGTTGTTGAGGGCGCTGCCTCGTTTAATGGCACCCTCTACCTCTACCTTGCGGGGGGGCGACTCCGCAGGGGGGCGCTGAGCCGGGCTCGACCTGAGATTTGTCCGCGCCACCTCGCCGCCATTACTCTGTGCTGCGGGCGACCTCTCCGGAACTGCGGGCGCAGTCTGCGCCACATTGTGCTCCACAGGCATGCGCCCACCGAGCCCCGCCGATGCGCCGCCCCGCTGAAACCGCGCCGGCCTGCGGGCAGATATCTCCAGCACCACCTGCGGTGGCGCTTCGCCGCCAAACTGCTGCACCAGTTCGAGAATCCTGCCCAGGAATTTGTCTCCCACCCAGTCCAGAATAAAGCGGTTGGGCGCCAACAGGCGCAATTGACCGCCGCTGCTGGCCGGGTCCACCTGCAGTGGCCGTATCCAGGTGTTGAACTGATGCGAAGGCAGCTCTTCCTGGAGACAGCTGGCGCACAGCTTCCACACGGATTCAGTCAAGAAAAACCCCTATCGCAGTTGGCAACGCATCAAAAGATCGGAGAAGAGTAGAAACGTCGACCACTAGACAACCGGGACTCTACCCACAGCAGCGGATCAGTGTACCCCTAAGCCCTATTTTTATCCACAAGAAACTGCACGCTGGTGGATATTTCTCCGGGCAAATCCGCCGATTTTCAACGAGTTGCCACCCAACTGCGCCCAGAGCGCACAAGTTCACAGCCGCCAAAACTGAATAAGCTGTGAATATCTTGGTGTCAATCAGTGGATCACAACACCTGCCCCGGCGCCCCAACCCGACAGTCGAACCGGACTGGTAAGTCACGGACATACGGGCAGGTGCTGGAACGCCGGAGACCGCACAATCGCGTTGCTTTGCCTGCTGTGTTTCTGTACAATCCGCCGCCTTCGCAGCGCTTGGCTCCGCCGATAAGAGCCTGCACAAAGCCGCGGCAGGGGGCCGCCCCGCAACGAAAAGGGGCACCCCGGTCTCCGTATAAAAGGTCCCAGGTAGCAAGACTATGAAGCGTACATTTCAGCCCAGCAACTTGAAGCGCAAGCGCAACCACGGATTTCGTGCGCGCATGGCAACCAAAAACGGCCGCAAGATCCTGGCCCGCCGCCGCGCCAAGGGCCGCAAAGTCCTGTCCGCATAGGTAGTCCCCGGTCAAATAAAGGGCCTCCGCCACTTATGCAACCAGAGTGCAGCGACTTCGGATTTGCCAAGCCGCTGCGCCTGCTCAACGCGGCGCACTACCGCTCAGTCTTCAACGACACACAAGTCCGTGCCGCACACCCCAACCTATTGATACTGGCGCGCCACAATACACTGGGGCACCCACGCCTGGGGTTGGTGATCGCCAAGAAGTCCGTTCGCCTGGCAACCAACCGGAACCGTATCAAGCGGGTTGCACGGGAAACCTTTCGCCTGCGGCAACACCGGCTGCCGGCCCTGGATGCCGTAGTCCTGGCCCGGCCCGGCCTGGACAAGCTGGATAACCAGGCCCTGATCGCGCTGTTCAACAAGCAGTGGCACAAGCTCACCAAGCGCGCTCAAAGTACCGCGGGCGAAAAAGGGAAGCCTCCGCGGTGACCAGGTTGGCGATCAAACTGATTCATTTGTATCGGCTGATTGCCAGCCCCTGGGTCGGCAATCAGTGCCGCTTTTATCCCACTTGCTCTTTTTATGCGGAAGAGGCATTAACAACCCACGGATTCCTGAAAGGGGGTTATTTAACCCTGCGCCGCCTTATAAAATGCCACCCTTGGCATCCCGGCGGGTTGGATCCGGTTCCCCCCGCATCACCGCAACTTCCGGCCCGGTCAACAACCCCACCGGGAGCAAACCCTAGGAATTAAGATGGATTGGCAACGCTATACGCTAATGGGCTGCATAGTCGCAGTATTACTGGCTCTGGTTTTTCAGTGGAACCAATTTAAACAGGAACACACCCCGGCAGTGGATCGGGAAACAGTTCTGCGCAGCGAAAGCGTGACAGTACCCGGTACCAACAACCCACCCGCCGCCGCTGACGATGTACCCCAGATAGAGGCACCCGCGGAGCAGCCCAGTGCTGAGCGGGAGCTGGTTTCCGTCGACACCGACGTATTCAGCCTGTTGATCGACACCCGCGGGGGCGACATCGTCAAGGTGGCCCTGCGCCAGTACTATGAAGAGCTGAATGCCGTGGATCGCCCCTTCATCCTGCTGAACCAGACCCGCGACCACAACACCTATATTGCCCAGAGTGGGCTCATCGGCCGCAACGGTACCGACAGCGCCAAGGGGCGACCACTGTACAGCGTCAGCGCCAAAGAATTTACCCTCGCCGATAACAGCGACACCCTGCAGGTGGACCTGACCCTTCAACAACAGGGTGCGACCATCACCAAACGCTTTACCTTCACCCGCGGCGACTATCTGATCCGGGTCTCCTACCTGATCGACAACACAAGTTCAGCCCCCTGGTCCGCAGCGCTCTACGGCCAGATCAAGCGCGACAGCCAGGAGCCCCCCGTGGACGTGGGCATCGGCATCTCTCCCTTTCTGGGCGCCGCCATGCACGGCAACGAGGATAACTATCTCAAGCAGGACTTCGAGGAAATAGCGGAGAAGCCGACCCGCGAAACTGTGCAGGGGGGCTGGGTGGCCATGGTGCAGCACTACTTTATCAGTGCCTGGATACCACCCCAGCAGGAGTCCAACAAGTTCGAGCTGCGCCAGCTCTCCGACGGATTGTTCCGTCTCGGCTTCACTTCTCCCCAGGTAGAGATACCCGCCGACAGCCGCGGCGAGATCAGTGCGTCTTTCTACGCCGGGCCCAAGGATGTCTTCCGCCTGGAGGAGATATCCCCCTACCTCGACCTGACCGTGGACTACGGCTGGCTGTGGTGGCTGGCCAAACCCATGTTCTGGGTGTTGAATTTTATCCACGAGCACATAGTCGCCAACTGGGGCTGGTCCATCATCCTGCTCACGGTGTTTATCAAGGCACTGCTGTATCCCCTGTCCGCCGCTGGCCTCAAATCCATGGCCCGCATGCGCACCTTTGCGCCGCAGATGAAAAAACTGCAGGAGCAGTACAAAGATAATCGTCAGAAACTGGCGGAAGAGACCATGAAGCTCTACCGTCGGGAGAAGATCAACCCCATGGGGGGCTGCCTGCCGATACTGCTGCAGATGCCGGTATTTATCGGCCTCTACTGGATGCTGATGGAAACCGTCGAGCTTCGCCACGCCCCCTGGATACTGTGGATTCACGATCTGTCCGCCAAAGACCCCTACTTTATACTGCCCATCATCATGGGGGTTTCCATGTGGTTTATGCAGAAGCTGAACCCACAGCCAACAGATCCCACTCAGGCGCGGATACTGCAGTTGATGCCGGTGATGATGACATTCTTCTTCCTCTGGTTCCCGGCCGGCCTGGTGCTCTACTGGATCGCCAACAACCTGATCTCCATCGCCCAGACCTGGTATATCAACCGACAGGTGGAAACCAGCGGCAAGTAAACATTCACAGCCGCAGCGGTGTTCTCAGCCCGGGCCGCAACCGCGGCCCGCTCGAGTAAACTGCTTTCATGGCCAGGCAAACCCCGACAAAAAGCGGCAGTGTCGATTCCGACACCATCGCCGCCGTCGCCACCCCTCCGGGGCGCGGCGGCATAGGCGTGATCCGTCTGTCCGGCTCCAGGGCCCGGGCAATTGGCGAGCGGCTCTGTACCAGGACATTCAAACCGCGCACCGCCCACTACTGCGACTTCACCAGTGGGGAACAGCTGCTGGACAGCGGACTGGCCCTGTATTTTCCCGGCCCCAATTCCTTCACCGGCGAGGATGTGGTGGAACTCCAGGGGCACGGGGGCCCGGTAATTCTCGACCAGCTGCTGCGCGCGGTCATTCAGCTGGGCGCCCGCCAGGCCCGACCGGGGGAGTTTTCCGAGCGCGCTTTTCTCAACGACAAGATCGATCTGACCCAGGCGGAGGCCATCGCCGACCTGATCGATGCCGGCAGCCAACAGGCGGCTCGCAACGCCGTGCGATCGCTGCAGGGGGCGTTCTCAGCGAAAATCGGCGAGCTGTGTGACGCCTTGCTACAGCTCCGGGTCTATGTGGAAGCCGCCATCGATTTTCCCGAGGAGGAGGTGGACTTTCTCAGCGACGGCAAAGTGGCTGCGGAACTGGCGCAGCTGCTGCGGCAACTGGCGGAGGTGGAGGATAGGGCGCGCCAGGGCAGTATCCTGCGGGAGGGAATGCGGGTGGCCATCGCCGGTCGCCCCAACGCCGGCAAGTCCAGCCTGCTGAACGCCTTATCCGGGCGCGACGCCGCTATCGTCACAGAAACCGCCGGTACCACCCGGGACATTCTCCGCGAGCAGATCCATATCGACGGCCTGCCCCTTCAATTTGCCGACACCGCCGGACTGCGGGATTCGCCGGATGAAGTGGAGCAGATAGGCATTCGACGCGCCTGGGAGGAGTTCCATCAGGCGGACCGCATTCTGCTGGTGGTGGACGCTATGCAGGTGCGGGAACTGGATCCGGACCAAGCCTGGCCGGAATTCACCGCGCAATTACCGGCGGACGCCAGCCTCACCCTGGTACTGAATAAGATCGACCTGACAGACTATTCCCCCGGCCTGCAGGCACACACAGATGGCGTGCCGGTTATCGCCATCAGCGCCAAAACCGGCGCGGGGCTGGATGCGCTAAAAGAGCACCTGAAGCAATGCATGGGGTACAGCGGTGCCGCTGAGGGCACTTTCAACGCCCGCCGACGCCACCTGGATGCCCTGAGGCGCGCTGGGGAATTTGTCGCCCGCGGCGCAAGCCAGCTTCACGAGCAGGCTGCCGGCGAACTGCTGGCAGAGGATCTGCGCATGGCCCAACAATCTCTGGGGGAAATCACCGGCGCGGTCTCCGCAGACCAGTTACTGGGGGAGATCTTCGGCAGCTTTTGTATCGGCAAATAAACTCCGAACAGAAAAGCCCCCTCTCCCGCAGCCCCCCGCTATTGTCGTAGCTTCCGCGACACTACTGCCTCTCCCCATAACAACCACTCCCCAACCACAAGAGTTGCCCACAGCTTTCCACAGACTTATCCAATAACTACAGAATATCCACAAAAATTCCAATAATTAGCAATCGGTTGAATGATTCCACGACAACCTCTTACTCAGTGTGTACAAATCTGTGGGAAAAACACCCGGTTTCCCCGGTACAGAGCTGGAACAAGTATAGATTTAACGGTAGAGGGTCTAACTTATCCTTTTTGTCCACAGGGGCCCCAAGGGGTTGTGCCCCCTCAAACACAGGGGTTGACCAGCCAGTTATAATCAAAATAACTTCTTGATAAATATGAAGTTTTTTGGGTTATACCCAGCTGTGGCCAGCCCTAATAACAACAACAAATACAAAATTCTATCTAGTCAGGATAAGTATTAATTTGAATTGTTTTAATCCAGACAGGCAAAACGAAACTTTTCATTGGGACCAGAGAATCTGACCGCGCCCTTCCCCCAGCAGGATTTGCTGCCCGGGGGTTGCTGGCGATAAAATGCGCGATCATTTTCACCCTGGCGTACCGAGGCGATGGATTCCCACAACACTTATGACGTGATAGTGGTCGGCGGAGGACATGCCGGCACCGAAGCCAGTCTCGCGGCAGCGCGCATGGGTGCCCGCACTCTGCTGCTGACCCAAAATATCGATACGCTGGGACAGATGTCCTGTAACCCCGCAATCGGCGGCATCGGCAAGAGCCATTTGGTCAAGGAGGTAGACGCGCTCGGTGGAGCCATGGCCCAGGCCACCGATCTCAGCGGCATACAGTTTCGCGTCCTCAATGCCCGCAAGGGGCCCGCCGTACGGGCCACCCGCGCCCAGGCGGATCGCGCCCTCTACCGCAGTGCCATACGCGACATCGTCGAGCGACAGGAGAACCTGGATATATTCCAGCAATCGGTCGACGATCTGCTGGTGGAGAAGCAGCGGGTTGTCGGTGTCGTCACCAGTGCCAACGTCCGCTTCCGGGCCAAAACCGTCGTCATCACCACCGGAACTTTTCTCGGCGGCCGCATTCACATCGGCCTCGAACAGCACCCCGGGGGGCGGGCCGGAGATCCGCCCGCGCTGGCTCTGGCGCAGCGGTTGCGCGAACTTCCATTCCGGGTGGAGCGCCTCAAGACCGGCACACCGCCCCGCATCCATGCCCGCTCAGTGGATTTCAGTGTCCTGGAGGAACAGTGGGGCGACAGTCCCGTGCCGGTGATGTCCTACCTGGGACACCGCGACCAGCACCCGCGCCAGGTGTGCTGCTGGATCACTCACACCAACTCCCGAACCCACGAGATTATTCGCGGTGGACTGGACCGCTCGCCGATGTACTCCGGGGTTATCGAGGGGGTTGGTCCGCGCTACTGCCCGTCCATCGAGGACAAGGTGCACCGGTTTGCGGACCGGGACAGCCACCAGATCTTTGTGGAGCCGGAAGGCCTGACCACTGGCGAACTCTACCCCAACGGTATCTCCACCAGCCTGCCTTTCGACGTGCAGCAGGCCCTGGTGCGCTCCATCAGGGGGTTCGAGCGGGCCCATATCACCAGGCCCGGCTATGCCATTGAATACGACTATTTCGATCCCCGCGACCTGCTGCCGTCGCTGGAAACCAAGTTTGTCCAGGGGCTCTATTTCGCCGGACAGATCAACGGCACCACCGGTTACGAGGAAGCGGCCGCCCAGGGCCTGCTGGCGGGCGCCAATGCGGCACTGCAGGTCCAGGGGCGCGACCCCTGGTCTCCGCGCCGCGATCAGGCCTATCTGGGGGTATTGGTTGACGATCTGATTACCAATGGAACCAGAGAACCCTACCGCATGTTCACCAGTCGCGCCGAGCACCGGCTGTTGCTGCGGGAGGACAACGCCGATTTGCGCCTCACCGACAAGGGGCGCGAACTGGGATTGGTCTGCGAGGCCCGCTGGCGGGCCTTCAGCGATATGCGCGAAGCCATAGCCCGCGAGGAGCAGCGACTGCGGGATACCTGGGTGCAGCCGGGAACACCCCAGGCTGCCGCGGCCGAACAGGTCCTGGGCCAGCCACTGGCGCGCGCCTACAGTCTGCTGGATCTGCTGCGCAGGCCACAACTGGGTTACACCGACGTGGCGGGGCTCAAGGGAGAGCCGGTATCCGACCGCCGGGTGGGGGAGCAGGTGGAAATTGCAGCCACCTATGCGGGTTATATCGACCGCCAGCAAGAGGAGATCGCCCGCTTGCAGGCATACGAGGACACCCCAATACCGGTGGACTTCGACTACCAGGCGGTGTCCGGCCTGTCCAGTGAGGTTAAGCAGAAGCTGGGCGAGGTGCGCCCGGATTCCCTGGCCCGCGCCGCCCGCATCCCCGGCGTCACCCCCGCGGCGGTATCGCTGCTGCTCATTCAATTGAAAAAGCGCGGCCTCCTGACGCGCAAAAAAGCCGTCTAGCCAGGGTGGCCGGGATCTTTACCGCCCGCGGCGAGATAGAGACACTGCGGCAGCGGCTGACGGAGGCTGCGGCGCAGATGTCCATCAGCATGAGTCATGGGCAGAGCGAGCTTCTGCTGCGCTATCTGGATATGTTCGTGCGCTGGAATGGCGCTTACAACCTGTCCGCCATCCGCGATCCGGCACAGATGCTGGAGCGGCATATAATCGATAGCCTCAGTGTGGTGGATCTGTGCGGTGGTGAAAGCGAGTCGCTGGTGGATGTGGGCAGTGGCGGCGGACTGCCCGGCATCCCCCTGGCTATCATGCAGCCGGAGCGGGCGCTCACCCTGCTGGACAGCAACGGCAAGAAAACCCGCTTTCTGTTCCAGGTGGCAACGCAGCTGCCGCTGCCCAATATCACTGTGGTCAATGAGCGGGTCGAGCGGTTCATTCCATCGCAACCCTTCGCCGGTGTGGTCTCCCGCGCCTTTGCGACCCTGGCCGATATGGTGGAGAATAGTGAGCACTTGCTAGCGCCCGATGGTAAGTTTTACGCTATGAAAGGCCGGTGGCCGGAAGGCGAGTTGAGCGCTCTTCCAAAAGGGATTAAGGTCGAGCAGGTGCGCCCACTATCGGT
Source organism: Microbulbifer discodermiae (assembly GCF_040742695.1). Lineage (NCBI taxonomy): Bacteria > Pseudomonadati > Pseudomonadota > Gammaproteobacteria > Cellvibrionales > Microbulbiferaceae > Microbulbifer > Microbulbifer discodermiae. The sequence goes on from NZ_JBFLAB010000030.1 coordinate 27,950, forward strand.
ACCAGGTTGCGATGCGGATCGCCACCTCATTGTACTGGCCCGCGACTCCGCGCGCGGCAACCCGGCGTAGTCCGCAACCCCAGCGTTTTACAACGGTGAGACATTCACCCGGCGGTCGAAGAGGCCCGCCGGGGCCCTGTATTGGGCGCCGCCGTTTTACCTGCGCAGCGCACCTGACGGAGGGCTGTATTGGGGGCCGGCACACGGGGCAGAATAAAGGAAAACAACCTTGAGCAAGATATTTGCGGTAGCCAATCAAAAAGGTGGCGTGGGCAAAACCACCACCTGCGTGAACCTGTCCGCTTCCCTGGCTGCCGGCAAGTACCGCGTGTTACTGCTGGATCTGGATCCCCAGGGCAACGCCACCATGGGCAGCGGTGTGGACAAGAATACCCTGCAACTTTCCAGCTACGATGTGCTGGCGTTGGGACTGCCCGCCCACAAGGCGATTCAGTCCACCGTTGGTGGTTTCGACCTGATGCCGGCCAATGGTGACCTGTCCGCCGCGGAAGTTGAACTGCTGGAAATGGATGGGCGCGAGTCGCAGCTGCGCAAGGCGCTGCGGGAACTGCGGGATAATTACGACTATATACTGATCGACTGCCCGCCGTCCCTGAACATGTTGACCGTCAATGCCCTCTGCGCCGCCAACGGGGTGCTGATTCCCATGCAGTGTGAGTACTATGCCCTGGAGGGGCTGTCGGCACTTATCGACACCATTGCCCAGATCCAGCGTGCGGTCAATCCTGAGCTCAGGATCGAGGGCATACTGCGCACTATGTACGATCCCCGCAACAGCCTTACCAGCGATGTCTCGCAGCAGTTGACCGACCACTTTGGCGAGCGCCTGTACCGTACCTGTATCCCGCGCAATGTCCGCCTGGCGGAGGCGCCGAGTTTCGGCAAGCCGGCGCTGGAGTACGACCGCCACTCCAAGGGCGCCATTGCCTACCTGGCCCTTGCGGGCGAGATGACACGCCGCCACGGCACTAACCAAAGCCCCGGCCACGCGCAAGCGGCCGCAGTCTGATTCGAGGTACACACTATGGCGGGCCGCCGCAAAGGTTTGGGTAAAAATCTGTCACACCTGATTAGCGGTGACGCCGGTCAGGCTATAGCTCTGGCCACCGGTGAGGCCTCCGGAGCCCAGCTCGAGGGTGAGCTGCGCGAACTGCCGGTGGAGTTTCTGCAGCGGGGCCGCTATCAGCCCCGCAGTGAATTTCCCCAGGAGTCTCTGCGCGAACTGGCGGATTCCATTCGAGCCCAGGGCATAGTGCAGCCCATAGTGGCACGCCCCCTGGGTGATCGCAGCTACGAAATCATTGCCGGTGAACGCCGCTGGCGGGCGGCGCAAATGGCCGGGCTGGACCGGGTGCCGGCGCTGGTTCGCGACCTGCCGGACGAAGCTGCCATCGCTATGGCGCTGATCGAAAACATCCAGCGCGAGGATCTGAATCCGGTGGAGGAGGCCACCGCGCTCAAACGGCTACAGGACGAATTTGACCTTACCCAGCAGCAGGTGGCCGACGCCGTGGGCAAATCCCGCACCGCCGTCACCAACCTGTTGCGCCTGCTGAGCCTGACTGCCGAGGCGCGGCGCTTCCTGGAGCGCGGTGACCTGGAGCTGGGACACGCCAAGGCACTTCTGGGGCTGGCCGGCGAGACCCAGCGCGCCGCTGCGCGCCAGGTAGTGGATCGCGGGCTTACCGTACGCCAGACTGAGGCCCTGGTAAGGCGCCTGCAGCGGCAGTCGCAAGTGCCCCCGGCGCCGGCTGCTGGGGAAAATGCCGATATCCGCCGACTGAGCGAGCGCCTGTCGGAGAAAGTCGGCGTGCCGGTCGCCATCGACCACAAAGACAGCGGAGGCGGGCGCCTGGTGCTGAAATACAGCAGCCTCGACGAACTGGACGGTATCCTCGCCCACCTGGGTTATCAGGAGGGTTGACCGGAGCGCCAATGCACTAATGACAGCTATAACACTTTTTTAAGCCTGTAAGTGCTCACTAAAATCCTGTCATGGATCGAACATCGGCGAAACTTAACCAACTTGGTGAGATTTTCCGGTTGAACCGCCTAGGGCTTACTCCTATAATTCGCTCGCCCAAATTTAGGGCGTAAAGCGCTATATCTCGGTCGGTTTAGTCCCGCCTATGCTCAAACCCCCGGTGTTGATCGTTGCCGCGGTACAGCTGCTGCTGGTATCGCTCGCCGGTGCAGCATTACATCTTTCCGGCGAGCCAGTGACGGCGCTTTCGGTGGTTATCGGCGGTGCCCTGTGTGCACTGCCCAACGCCTATTTTGGGCTGCGTGCCTTTCGCCATGGCGGCGCGCGCGCAGCCCACCGCGTGGTATCGAATTTTTACCGCGCAGAGACAGGAAAATTTGCCCTTACCCTGGTGGGATTTGCTGCGGTGTTTGCGCTGGTGGAGCCTCTGAACCCGGCGGCACTGTTTGCCAGCTACGGCCTCTGTTTGGCGGTGCAGTGGGGGATGGTGGCGCGATTGGTGAGGTGATCGCCCGCGTCGCGAGCCGGCGCCTAACGGCGCGGCAAAGAATACATAATTTTACGATTGCTGAGGATCTATGGCAGGCGAAGCTCAAACCGCAACGGATTATATCCAGCACCACCTGCAGAATATGGCCTACGGCAAGCTGCCGGCCGGCTATACCCGTGCTGACGGCAGTGTGCTCACCGAGGGCACCTGGACCTTTGCGCACTCCTCCCAGGAGGCTGCGGATATGGGTTTTTGGGCCATCCACCTGGATACTCTGGGCTGGTCCGCCGCGCTGGGCATGTTGTTCTGCTTTATTTTTGCCCGCGCCGCACGCAAGGCCACTGCCGGTGTCCCTCGCGGTGTGCAGAGCTTTGTCGAGCTGGTGGTGGATTTTATCGACAAGCTGGTGAAGGAGACCTTCCCCCACCGCAACAGCATGGTCGCCCCCATGGCGTTGACCATCTTTGTGTGGGTGTTCCTGATGAACCTGATGGACCTGGTGCCGGTGGACTGGCTGCCCATGGCCGCCGCCAAGGCCTCAGGCAATGACCACCTGTTCTTCAAAGTGGTGCCCACCACCGATCTGAACGCCACCCTGGGGATGGCGCTGGCGGTGTTTATGCTGATGATCTTCTTCAGTATCCGGGAAAAAGGCTTCCTGGGGTTTGTGAAAGAGCTGACCCTGCACCCCTTCCACTTCGGCAAGTGGTATGTGGATATTCTTCTGATCCCGTTTAATTTCCTGCTCGAAACTGTGTCCCTGTTGGCGAAGCCGATTTCCCTCGGCCTGCGACTGTTCGGCAACCTCTATGCGGGCGAAATGATTTTCATCCTGATCGCCATAGTGTTCGGGGTGGGCGTGGCTGGCTTTATTGGCGCCGGTCTGCTGCATATGGGCTGGGCGATTTTCCACATTCTGGTCATCACTCTGCAGGCATTCGTGTTCATGGTGCTCACTACGGTGTATATGGCCATGGCCCACGACCGGGAAGATGAACACGAGAGCGACCACTGAATTACACCCGTTAATCAACCCGACTTTTTTACCAACTCTTAGTCTTATAAATGGAGAACACAATGGAAGCACTTGGTCTGGTTTACATCGCGAGCGCACTGCTGATCGGTTTGGGCGCGCTGGGTACCGCCATAGGTTTCGGCACCCTGGGTGGCAAGCTGCTGGAAGGTTCCGCACGTCAGCCGGAGCAGGCTCCGGCTCTGCAGGGCAAGATGTTCCTGATGGCGGGCCTGCTGGACGCGGTACCGATGATCGGTGTCGGTATTGCCATGTACCTGATCTTCGCCGTCGCTCCCGGTCTTGTTTAATGGCACCTTCCCAATTGCCCTTAACCCCCAAGTTCTTGTGAACAAGAACAGCGAGCAAGAGGTGTCGGTGTGAACATCAACCTGACTCTTATCGGCCAGTCGATTACATTCCTGGCCTTTGTATGGTTTTGCTGGAAGTTCGTGTGGCCGCCCCTGCTTGGCATCATGCAGGAGCGCGAGCAAAAGATTGCCACCGGATTGGAAGAGGCCGAGCGCGCGGGCAAAGACCTGGAGTTGGCCCAGCGTAAAGCCGCTGACCAGCTGCGCGAAGCCAAGGAACAGGCGGCGGAAATCATTGAAGGCGCCAACAAGCGTGCCAATCAGATTGTCGATGAGGCCAAACAGGCCGCTCTGGACGAGGGTGACCGCCTGAAAGCTGCCGCCCAGGCGGAGATAGCACAGGAAGTTAACCGTGCCAAAGAGCAGTTGCGCAGCCGTGTCGCGGCGCTGTCTGTGGCCGGCGCGGAGAAAATTCTTGCGGTCAATATCGACGCTACGGCGCACGATGGCCTGATCGAACAACTGGCAGCGGACCTATAACCGAGGAACCCCATGGCGGAACTCAGCACTCTGGCCCGGCCCTATGCCAAAGCCGCGTTTGCCAGCGCCAGTGAAGCCTCCGACCTGAAGGGTTGGAGTGCGGGTCTGGCGACGGCGGCGGCGGTCAGCCAAAGCCACAAGGTTGGCGAACTGTTGGACAATCCACAGCTTACCAGCGAAGCGCGCGCAGACAGTTTTCTGTCTGTCTGTGGCGACAAACTCAGCGAACCCGGCAAGCGTTTCATTCGGCTGCTGGCGGAGAATCACCGCCTGCGGCTGCTGCCGGAAATTTCCTCCCTGTTTGAGGAGCTGAAGGCGCAGGCGGAAGCCACCCTGGATGTGGAAGTGGTGTCTGCGCACCCGCTGAGTGAAGCACAGGCACAGCGGCTAACCCGGGCTCTGGGCGAGAAGTTTGCACGGGAAGTGCACCTGCGCAGTTCAGTGGACGAGAGTCTGCTGGGGGGCGCGGTCATCCGCGCCGGTGACACAGTAATCGACGGCACTCTACGCGGTCGTCTGACCAAACTCGCCGAGGCGATGAACTCCTAAATTGCTTTCCCGGACAGCGCATGCCGCTGCCCGGGAGTTTGAGGAACAGAGCATGCAGCAACTGAATCCCTCTGAGATCAGTGAAATTATCAAGAGCCGCATCGACAGTCTCGATGTGAGCACCCAAGCCCAAAATGAGGGCACCATTGTTTCCGTATCGGACGGCATCATCCGTATCCACGGCCTGGCCGAAGCGATGTACGGCGAAATGATCGAGTTCCAGGGCGGTGTCTACGGCATGGCGCTGAACCTGGAGCGGGACTCCGTCGGCGCGGTCATCCTGGGCGACTACAAGTCCCTGGCGGAAGGCCAGAGTTGCCGCTGTACCGGGCGCATCCTGGAGGCGCCGGTTGGTCCGGAACTGCTGGGCCGGGTGGTGGATGCACTGGGCAACCCGATCGATGGCAAGGGGCCCTTGAACAACAAGCTGACCGACGCGGTAGAAAAGGTGGCGCCCGGCGTTATCGCCCGTCAGTCTGTGGATCAGCCGGTGCAGACCGGTCTGAAAGCCGTGGATACCATGATTCCCATCGGCCGGGGCCAGCGCGAGCTGATTATCGGCGACCGCCAGATCGGCAAGACCGCCGTTGCCATCGATGCCATCATCAACCAGAAAGGCACCGGCATTAAGTGTATCTACGTCGCTGTCGGACAAAAGCAATCCTCGATTGCCAACGTGGTACGCAAGCTGGAAGAGCACGGCGCCATGGAGCACACTATTGTGGTTGCCGCCGGCGCCGCCGATCCGGCCGCCATGCAGTTTCTGGCTCCCTATGTGGGCTGCACCATGGGCGAGTACTTCCGCGACCGCGGCGAGGATGCCCTGATCATCTATGACGATCTCACCAAGCAGGCTTGGGCCTACCGGCAGATTTCCCTGCTGCTAAAGCGCCCGCCGGGCCGGGAAGCCTACCCGGGTGACGTTTTTTACCTGCACTCCCGTCTGCTGGAGCGGGCCGCCCGGGTCAACGCCGAGTATGTGGAAAACTTCACCAAGGGAGAGGTGAAAGGCAAAACCGGTTCTCTGACTGCCCTGCCGATCATCGAAACCCAGGCCGGTGACGTTTCCGCGTTTGTACCCACCAACGTGATTTCCATCACCGATGGTCAGATCTTCCTGGAAACCGATCTGTTCAACTCCGGTATCCGCCCGGCAATCAACCCGGGTATCTCAGTGTCCCGTGTGGGTGGTGCGGCGCAGACCAAGGTCATCAAAAAACTGTCCGGTGGCATTCGTACCGCTCTGGCCCAGTATCGCGAACTGGCGGCCTTCTCCCAGTTTGCCTCGGATCTGGATGAGGCCACCAAGGCCCAGCTGGATCACGGCCAGCGGGTGACGGAGCTGATGAAACAGAAGCAGTACTCGCCCATGTCTATCGCCGATATGGCTGTTTCCGTGTACGCCGCCGACAAGGGCTACCTGAAAGATGTGGACGTTGCCAAAGTGCTGGATTTCGAGTCCGCCCTGCTCGCCTACATGAACAGCGAACACGCGGAGCTGATGGCAAAAGTGAACAGCAGTGGCGACTACAACGATGAAATCGAAGCCGGCTTCCGGGCTGCTGTCGAGAAGTTCATCGCCACCGGCAGTTGGTAAACACGACTAACGGTACGGCGCGTCTCCGCACAGACCGCCGTGCCCCGGCAGGGTAATCAACTATGGCAGGCGGAAAAGAAGTACGCACAAAAATTGCCAGCATCAAGAGCACGCAGAAAATCACCTCCGCGATGGAAATGGTTGCGGCCAGTAAGATGCGCAGAGCTCAGGACCGCATGGCACTGGGGCGCCCCTATGCCCAGCGCATTCGCGCAGTCATCGGCCACGTCGCCAACGCCTCGGCGGAATACCAGCATATCTATCTGCAGGAGCGTGAAGCCAAGCGGGTGGGTTACATCCTGGTATCCACCGATCGCGGCCTCTGTGGCGGTCTCAACATCAATATGTTCAAGGCCGCTATCCGCGATATGCAGGCCTGGTCTGAACAGGGTGTGGATGTGGAGATTTGCGCGGTGGGCAACAAGGCCGCCGGGTTTTTCAACGCTATCGGCGGCAAAGTGGTGGCCGCACTGCGGGATGTCGGTGACCAGCCCCAGGCAAACAAACTGATCGGCTCGGTGAAGGTCATGATGGACCGTTTCGCCGCCGGTGAGATAGATCGCCTGTTCCTGGTATCCAATGAGTTCGTCAACACCATGTCGCAGCAGCCGCGGGTCGAGCAGCTGCTGCCGCTGCCCAGGGACGAGAGCGAACAGCTCAAGCACGAGTGGGACTATCTCTACGAGCCGGGCCCGGTTGAACTGCTGGACGGACTCCTGGCGCGTTACATTGAGTCCCAGGTCTACCAGGCGGTTGTGGAAAACAAGGCCTGTGAACAGGCCGCGCGCATGATTGCGATGAAAAGTGCCACCGACAATGCCGGTGAACTGATCGACGCACTGCAACTTGTGTACAACAAGGCGCGCCAGGCCGCTATCACCCAGGAACTGTCCGAGATTGTCGGCGGAGCCGCCGCGGTTTAAGAGCGGCCGAAAGAATTTTGATTTGAGGATGCGTAAATGAGTAACGGGCAAATTGTGCAAGTGATCGGAGCGGTTATCGACGTGGAGTTCCCGCGCGATTCTGTACCGAACGTATACGATGCGCTGGTGTGTGAGGACAAGGATCTCACCATGGAAGTGCAGCAGCAGTTGGGTGACGGCGTGGTTCGCGCCATTGCCATGGGCTCTTCTGAAGGGGTGCGCCGCGGCCTGGCAGTGACCAACACCGGTGCCCCTGTGTCTGTACCTGTGGGCCACGAGACCCTGGGACGCATTATGGACGTGCTCGGCAACCCCATCGATGAGTGCGGCCCTATCGGCGAAAAGGAACGCGCTTCCATCCACCGCCCTGCCCCCACCTATGAAGAGCAGTCCAGTTCCACCGAACTGCTGGAGACCGGCATCAAGGTCATCGACCTGGTGTGCCCCTTCGCCAAGGGCGGCAAGGTGGGCCTGTTCGGCGGCGCCGGTGTGGGCAAGACCGTCAATATGATGGAACTGATCAACAATATCGCCACCGAGCACTCCGGCCTGTCCGTCTTCGCCGGTGTCGGTGAGCGCACCCGCGAGGGCAACGACTTCTACCACGAGATGCAGGAAGCCGGCGTGGTCAACGTGGAGGAATTCTCCAAGTCCAAGGTGGCGATGGTCTATGGCCAGATGAATGAGCCGCCCGGTAACCGCCTGCGCGTGGCACTGACCGGTCTCACCATGGCGGAAAAATTCCGTGACGAAGGCCGCGACGTACTCCTGTTCGTGGACAATATCTACCGTTACACCCTGGCCGGTACTGAAGTGTCCGCACTGCTGGGCCGTATGCCTTCTGCGGTGGGATACCAGCCGACCCTGGCGGAGGAAATGGGGGTTCTGCAGGAGCGTATCACCTCCACCAAGACCGGCTCCATCACCTCTATCCAGGCGGTCTACGTGCCCGCGGACGACCTCACCGACCCCTCGCCGGCCACTACCTTCGCGCACCTGGACTCCACTGTGGTACTGAGTCGCGATATCGCCGCCAAGGGTATCTACCCGGCTGTGGACCCCCTCGACTCCACCTCCCGCCAGCTGGACCCGCTGGTAATCGGACAGGAGCACTACGAAGTGGCCCGCGGCGTACAGTCGGTGTTGCAGCGTTACAAGGAACTCAAGGACATTATCGCCATCCTGGGGATGGACGAGCTGTCCGAAGAGGACAAGCAGATAGTGGCGCGCGCGCGCAAGATCGAGCGCTTCCTGTCCCAGCCGTTCCATGTCGCCGAGGTATTTACCGGTGCCCCGGGCAAGTATGTGTCCCTGAAGGAAACCATTCGCGGCTTCCGCGGTATTCTCAACGGCGACTATGACCATATGCCCGAGCAGGCCTTCTATATGGTCGGCACCATCGACGAGGCGGTGGAGAAAGCTGAAAAAGCCAAGTAAGCGCAAAGGCCCGCCACGCGATGCTCCGCCCAGGCGGGTCTTTCGAGCCAACTACCACAAAATGAGGTAGCCTAGATGGCTATGACTGTACATTGCGACATTGTAAGCGCTGAGGAATCCCTCTTCTCCGGACTGGTGGAGATGGTGGTCGTAAGCGGTGTCGAGGGCGAGCTGGGCATCTCCTACGGGCACGCCCAGCTGCTGACCATGCTCAAGCCGGGACCGGTGCGTATCATCAAGCAGGGTGGTGAAGAGGAAGTCCTTTTTGTCAGCGGTGGCTACGCTGAGGTGCAGCCGAATATGGTTACCATCCTCGCCGATGTCGCCGAGCGCGAGATCGATGAGCAGGCCGCACAGAAAGCCCGTGAAGAGGCGGCACACGCCCTGCACCAGGCACCGGCAGAAGTGGACTATGCGCGGATCTCCGCCCAGCTGGCGGAGGCTGAAGCGCGGCTCCGCACCCTGCAGGCCATCCGCAAGGCGGCCGGCAAGTAAGCCATAATTTTCCCGGTGATTGATTGAATCGCCAGGTGGTAAAAAAGCAGCTTCGGCTGCTTTTTTATTGCACTTATTTATTAACCGGGCATTCCAATGCAGGATTTCTCATCGACTGGATTGCCATCCCCGAAAGGCTGACCAATTAAGTGGAGTTGATTGCTTTTCACAGCCCGGGGTAGCGATACAGACCGGAAACTGGCTGCGACACTCCGAGCATTTACACGTTTGATTTGCCCCCCGAACACTCATATTCGAGACGGCGGCCTGCAAGCCCCGGCTAATCAACCTTCAATGTAATCCCCTGCTCTAATTTCACCACCCCTTACCTTACCTTCTGGTCGAATTGCGAATAGAGAAATTCGCGACACAAATTTAAAAATAACGCTCTAAAAAGTAATCCGCGCCACTTTGTCAACCCATTATTCAGGTTGTTTTGTCTTTAGGCGTCAAATAATAGTCTCATAAGCGTCACAAAAGTTTTAGAGAGGAGGCTGAAAGGTACCTCTATCACAAAACAAATAAACCAAAGGGTTGGTGAAAATGATCAGGAAAAAATCAGATAACGACGCAACACTACCGTTTTTGACGAGTGTCTCCACAGCGGTGCTTGTGGTGGTGCTCAGCCCGTGGGCCTTGGCCCAGGAGACTGAAGGAACCGCGTTAAGTGAAGAGGAGGTGACCGCTGAACTGCAGGGATCGACGGGGGCCGACACTATACAGGATGGTGATATAGAGCAGGTGGTGGTCACCGGTTCCAGGCTAAGGCGCGATACTTTCTCCAGTATTGCGCCACTTCAGATCATTGATGCGGAGGGGGCCCGGGAGGCCGGAGCCATAGATACCTCCACGATTTTACAATCCAGTGGCGTCGCCACTGGCCAGCAGATAGACCTGACTTTTGCCGGCTTTGTACTGGATAACGGTCCCGGTGCATCCACCGTGGATCTGCGCGGTCTCGGTGCCGGGCGCACTCTGGTGTTACTGGATGGGCGCCGCCTGGCGCCGGCGGGCGTGGAGGGTGCACCGGTTGCGCCGGATCTCAACCTGATACCGGCGTCGCTGGTACAACAGTACGACCTGCTGCTGGATGGTGCCTCATCGGTATATGGTTCGGATGCGGTCGCAGGCGTTGTAAATGTGATCCTGAAAAAGGACTTCGAAGGTGTGGATTTCGAGGTGTTTAGCGTTAAGCCCCAACAAAGTGCGGGGGAAGAAAACACTCTCAGTTTTAGTTGGGGTGAGAACTTCGATCGCGGTTTTATCGGCATGGGGCTGGAGTATTTTCGCGCCAATGCAGTGACTTTGGCAGACCGCGAGTGGACCGACGGCTGTAGTGTCAACCGTGAAATCGGCACCGATGGCAGAATCTATACCGACGAGGCCTTCGATAGGGAGGTCTATGGTATGGAGACCGGCGGTTGCGGGCGCGGGCTACTGACTGGAAGGGTGATAGTGCCGACGGTAATTGGAGGTAGCATCTACTCCACACCCGGCAGCAGCAATGGTGGCTGGCCGGGCTTCTCCGAGACCAACTTCTCGAGCGCGTTTGGCGTGGACGGCGATGGCGACGGGGTTACCGATATCAATTTTCACGACTACGATCTCAACGGCCGGGATCTGTTTTCCCATCTGCTGCCGGAGCGGGAGCGCGGCAGCTTTATGGCCTATGGGGAGTATACTTTCGATGGTGAATTCAACCTGACCCCCTTCTTTGAAACCCTCTACGCCAAGCGCGAGAATTTTATCGATTCCGGACCGCCCCAGCTGTTCCCCTGGGTGCCGGCGGACAACCCTTTCAGCATCTGCAACCCGGATGGGGTGCGGGGCGTCGACTGTGGCCTAGCCTGGGATGCGTTGATGACCAACCCGAATTTTGTTGCCCAGTATGTGGACGCATACGGTGTCACTCCGGAAGAAGATGGCCAATTGGTCGGCGCCCTGGGGCCGCTCCGCATACGGCCGGTAGTGGCGGTACAGGGTGATCGCAATCGGACGAATGTGGAGGTTGCGCAGCTGAGGTTTGTGACTGGCCTCCGCGGTGACCTGCCGATGCTGAACGTGGGCACTCTGTCTGACTGGTCCTTTGAGCTTGCGGCTTCTTTGACCAAGTCGGACGGCAAAGCCAGCCGTATTGGTATTCGCGAAGATCGTCTGGATCAGTCGCTGGAAACCACTATCGAGGACCCGGACAATCCCGGCAATTTTATCTGCACACCCCTGCCTGGCGAGAGCACCTGCGTACCGGTGGATATGTTTGCCGATTCTCTCTACCAGGGGATAATCGGCGACTTCGCCACTCAGGCGGAGCGGGATTATTTGTTCGATAGCCGGGACTTTGATACCCGCTACTACCAGACGATTTTCAGCGCCTACGCGAGCGGCAAGGTACTGACCCTGCCCGCCGGGGATGTGATCCTCGGTTTGGGCCTGGAACATCGGAATGACCGCATCAAGTCCCTGCCGGACGATATAGCGCGGGATGGCCTGTTTTTTGGTTTCTTTTCCGATGGTGGCGCCACCGGCAACAAGAACACCAACGAAGCCTATGTGGAGATAGAGCTTCCAGTACTGGCGGGCAGGTTTTTAGCTGAGGAGTTAAAAACCAACGTGTCTGCCCGCTATACCAAAGACGAGCTTTACGGCGGCGCCTGGACCAATACCACCAAGCTGGCCTATCGCCCGGTAGATTCATTGCTATTGCGCTCCACCTATGGCACCTCCTACCGCGCACCGAATCTGCGGGAAAATTTTCTGCGAAACCAGACCGGCTTTGGTGGGGTCTTCGATCCCTGTTTAATTCCAGATAGAGCGCTGGATCCGCGTACGGGAGGCTATATACCTGAACTGGACAACCGAGCGGACTATGTATTGGCAAATTGTCGCGCCAGCGGAGTTGACCCCACCAACTTTGAAAACAGCGGTTTTAACACATATAGCGTAGAAGTGGGGGAAGGGGGAAGTCTCGACCTGGAAGAGGAAACCTCCGAATCCTTTACCGTCGGCTTTTCCTATGAGCAGCCGTTTTTTGATGATTTTAATCTGACATTTGGCATGACCTACTATGATATAGAGATTGAAAACTCCATTATCGAGCCTTCGGCCCAATTCCTGGTTAATGACTGTTATAACGATGTGCAAGGAACCAGTGCTTTCTGCTCCCAGCTGGTGCGTGGTGCTGATGGCTTCCTTGACTTCATTGATGCGGCATTTGTTAACCGCGACAGTGAAATCGCACGGGGCATAGACTACAACCTGCGCTATGAACAACCGGTTACGCTGTTTGGTGCGCCTCTGGATCTGTCCGCCAATTTGATCTTTAACCGGGTTCTGGAGCGTACCCTCACCTATATCGATGATGAAGGGGTAGCGGATATCGACCGATTTACCGGTACATTTGGCTTTCCTCGCTGGCAGGGGCGCGGTGAATTCCGGGTGGAATACGATAACTATCGCTTTACCTGGACTTCCCGATATATCGGTAATGTAGAGCAGGATGACACTGATATCGACGAGTTCAACGATATTTTCGATAGCGCCGATACAGGAGAGCCTTCCGATAGCTGTGTGGGTCCTGCACAAGGCGGGGTTGACTGCCGGGATATAGGATTTGCCGACGACTATGTGGTTCACTCGGTCTCGCTGTATTATTACGGTGACAACTGGACCGCGGGTTTGGGCCTGAATAATGTGTTCGAAAAGGAACCGCCCCAGGTGGATGGCAATGAGATACTGGCCGTCAACAATACCCCTATAGGCTATGGCTATGACTTGCAGGGGCGCACTCTATTCCTGAACCTGCAAAGAAACTTTTAGTTGACAACAAGTACTGAAGAGCCCGCTTTTGCGGGCTTTTTCGCTAGTTTCTATCGATGGTTGTGATAAACGTCTGGTTTGATTGAGAAAGGATTATGCAACTAGGAAGATACTTTCTGCTGACAGTTGGGGCGCTGCTTGGCTTTACAGCTTTAGCTATGGAGGACAAGCCCTATCCACTGGATTACTGGGCCCTGCGCCATGTGATCAGCAATGTGGCGATTTCCCCCGATGGCAACCATGTTGCCCTGATGAAAATACCCACCAAGGATGGCGACCCGATTATTGAAGTCTATCGGACCGATAAACTCGATGGGGAGCCCTATCGAATTAACTCGGATCCCATGGAGATTCAACAATTCTTCTGGGTTGGTAATGATGTACTGGGAATGCGACTGCGCCAAAAGGTACGCGACAAAATAGAGGGCTTCAATGAGGGGGTCTATGAATATTTGCTGGCATCAGTGGATATCAAGCGTCAGAAACTTAAAAAATACGACCAACTTGGTGCGGAAATTGAGAATGTACTGCCGGGCAAAGAGAACCGCATTGTCTTTTCCTATCTCCCCGGTGGTGAAAAAAGCAAACTCAAGGCCGCTTTCCGGCCCCGCACCTACTATGAGTTAAATGTAAAGACCGGGACCAAAAAGCTGTTGCTGCGCGGCAAGCTGGATATGGGACAAATGGAGTTTGACGGCGACGGCGATCCCTGGCTGGCGCGCGGCTTTGATATCGGCGAGGGTGAGTTCGTCTGGTACCAGCGCCTGACGGACCTGGCCAGATGGAATGAGTTTTATCGCCAGAGCGAAGACTCCTTCGAGACCTTCACGGTATCCGGTTTCGATACCGAGGACCCGTCGACTTTGTTTGTAGTGGCCCACAATGGCGATGACAAGGCGGGTTTATGGGAATTCGATCTAGATTCCAATAGTTTTGGCGAACTTGTATACCGGCGCAGCGATGTGGATGTATCCGGGGTGCGCTTTCACAGCAATGATTGGCGGCACGCCGACAGTGTAGTCGGCGTGGTTTACCAGGCGGGGAATGTGGAAGTTGAATACTTTGACGAAGTGGAAATGGCGACCCAACAACAGCTGGAACAGGTGGTTCCCAACGCCCACTATGTACGAATCAACAGCCGCTCCCGGGATGGCAAAAGCCTCACCATCTACAATGTCGGACCCCGGGATCCGGGTACCTATTACCTGCTTCACAGGGGCAAGCTGACCAAACTCGGCAGTCGCCAACCATTGCTGGAGGCGGACCGGCTGGCGGATGTGCGCTATATCAAATATAAAGCCAGAGACGGCCGCATTATACCCGCCTATATGACTATCCCCAACGGCAAGCCGCCATTTCCGGCCATAGTGATGCCCCATGGGGGCCCTTTTGTGTCTGAACTGGCCCTGTACGACGAATGGGCGCAGATGCTAGCCAACAATGGCTACCTGGTGTTGCAGCCCCAGTATCGTGGCTCCCGCGGCCTGGGTTTGGAGCATTACCAGTCGGCCTTTATGGACGGCGGCCAGGGTGGCAAAAAGATGCAGGATGATAAAGACGACGGTATGCTGTACCTGGTAGACCAGGGTTGGGCTGATCCGGAAAGGTTGGCGATCTTCGGCTGGTCCTACGGTGGCTATGCCGCCCTTGTTGCCGCGAGCAGGGAAGCACAGATTTACCAGTGTGCCATTGCCGGTGCGGCGGTATCCGATAACCAAATGCAGGTCAATTACTATCGCTCGCGGTTACGCGGCGCGGGCAAGATAGAACAGCTGCGCATGTGGGATGACAGTCTGTCCCCCCTGGAGGAGGTGACCAAGGTCAATATACCCATTTTGCTGATACACGGGGATGTGGATCAGCGTGTGCCCCCGGAGCATGCGGAGAAATATCGCCAGGCTCTGGCTAAATCCAACAAGTCGTTTGAATATGTGGAACTGGAGGGGGCGGACCACTTCAGCAACACTCTTTTCTACCGCCATCAAAAAAACCTGTATGAGTCGATGATTGCCTACCTCAAGGACAGTTGTGGTCCCGACGGACTTTAGAAGTCACCCGGCGGCCAGATAAGTTGCCGGATGAATGGGCACCAGGCAGCCTCATGGGCCCACTAAAGGTCAAGCCCAGCGGGAAGCGGCGGACGCCGCTTCCCGCTCAGTTATTTGACAGCTACCAGGGGGCTGGTGAAAAACCCAACCCCGGAC
Organism: Microbulbifer discodermiae; assembly: GCF_040742695.1. Lineage (NCBI taxonomy): Bacteria > Pseudomonadati > Pseudomonadota > Gammaproteobacteria > Cellvibrionales > Microbulbiferaceae > Microbulbifer > Microbulbifer discodermiae. The sequence goes on from NZ_JBFLAB010000030.1 coordinate 43,329, forward strand.
TCCAGGGGATAAACTTCCTTTGTTATTCCGCCCCTTCAGTTGGTATTTGAAACAATGCCCCCAGGTTGATGGAGCCATGTTCCGCTGGATCCTGGGGATTACTGGTGCCGGGATTGCCGGGGTTCAGGTTGGAGGCAGTGTCGTCCGGGGGAAACAGCACCAGTGTTTGCAGGAATTCGCGCAATTGTGCCTGCTGGTCCTCCGACAGTCCCACATAGGCGTTTCTGGCAAGCTCCGCTTCACCCCCGTGGCGCCTGATAACCTGGTCCAGGTTGATACTGCGGCCATCATGCCCGTAGGGTGCGGTGGAACCAACGCCCCACAGGGGCTCGGTTACAAAATGGGTTACCTTGGTGCCATCGTATTCCCGTTCGTGGAAGGCCGGGCCGAGATCGTGCCGCTTTAAATCGGAGAAAAAGTTTTCCACCACAAAGGGATTCTCCTCCGGCAGTAGCAGGGGATAGAGGTCGCCGTCATCCACCTGAAAAAACCTGGTGCTTGCGGTGGAGAACAAACTGTTAAAAATGCCCCGGAAGGGGTCGTACTGGGTTTCCACATCGGCCACACGCCGGTCGGCGTCGATGGTGAGTTGTCGCGTATGGCAACCGGTACAGCCTATATCGTCCATCAGCTGGCTGCCGGCCTGGGTTCTGGCGCTGGTTTTGTACTGGCCGGGTTTGAAGTAATTCAGCAGGTAGAACTCCATATGATCCAGCAGTGCGGCGTCTACTTCGTTGGTTTTGCCATCGCCGTCCGGGTCGGCACCGGTACTGCAGGTTGGGGGTCTCTCAAAAGTGTCTGCGGCGGGATCGTACAGGAAACCGGACGGACTGAGCATGGCCTGGGGATTCGCCGGGTCGGTGACGGCACAAAGGATCGGGTCCACCGTCTGCATACCCATTTCATCGTTGAAAGCGCCGACAATAAATTCACGCATGGATACGGTGCCGCCCTGGGCAAAGAAGGGGCGGATACGCAGGTCGTTGTTGACTCCCACTACACCGCTGGTGTCCAGACTGCCATCCGCGAAGGCGGTGATGGAGCCGAACTCCACACTTTTGGCCAACAGATCCTTGGTAACGGTGCCGGGGCCACTGGCAGGGATGGACACAGCTGCCCGGCCATAGCTGATAAAAGTGACTTCGTCATTGAAGGTCTTCTTAGTATTGGAGCCACCCAGCACCACCGTATGCTGTCCTGCGGACAGGGTCCGGCTGATTGATCTGCTAGTAATGCCGGTATTCATGTCCCCACCGCCATTGCCATTTCCGGTGAAGGAAGCGAGTACCGTCTGCTGTCCGTCAATAGCGATAATTGCGTTGGAGACCTCATCGCTTTCATATTCGGACGACTGGATCAATCGAAAGTCAAAGTCAAAGACCACCTCAGCGGCGGCGGTCAAGGTGAAGGTGGTGGACCAGCCACCCGACATACCCGTTACGAACGCATCGTCGATACCGCCCAAAACCGTAACCGCGCGTGTATCGGTGCCGTCGACGGACAGCTGACCGGAACTATATCCAGGTTGGTTGGTGCCAAACGGGTCATCCACGAACTGGAAGCCGTCGGTGCCCCCCTCGAAGTCTGCTTCGACAAAAGTTTCTCCTGGCACGCCGTTGACGGCTTCGTCGATTGCCATGGCTCTTATAGCGCGCAATTCGGCAGTCATTTCATCGGCCAATTGCTCCATAAGTCCAAGCCCGAACAGATGTGGGGCATCGCGGCTGTCCGGCCTGGTGGCCACGTCGCCACCAAATCCGGCAGCCCCTCTGGGTCTGCCGTGGCAGGCAGCGCAGCTGTCGGCCAGCCCGGCGCCCAGTGCCCGCATCTGGGTAACGTCCCCATTCGATGGTGGATTGACGCGCGGCCCGACACCTTCTGCTATTGAGAATTTGCGCTGAAACAGCTGACGCCCCCGCCTGATCGAGCGGGCGGGATCACGTTTGATCAAATATATGGATGACCCTGGGATATCGACGGCACCCTGGCCTGCGCCAATTTGTCCCTGTAATGATTTTCCGATGGTACCGCCCGGGGCCTTAATGTTGTTGTTTTCATCTACCAGCGATTTGTCGAGCAGTTGGGCGAACGCCGGCTGAGTGATTAGTGCAGCGAAAATCAATGGCGTGAGTTTTCCCATATGCATATAGGATTCTCCTAAATCTGTTCTGGCGGTAGCGCACCACGACAGCGATTGCACGGGTAATACGCGACTGATACGAAGCGATAGATTGCGTACGGCTGGCCCGGAAGCAATAGAGGTATCGCCACCAACCAATATGTTGGGTAATTTAATGGGGACTGCGTATTGGGTATTTATATTTGCTTTTATTTTAAGTGCGCAGTTCAGATAGCAGCTGCAAGTGGCTTCATTGTTCGGACCTGGCCAGGTGGCCGCTGGCCAAATGATTGATTTTTTATTTGGTGTACGGATTCAAGGGCGCAACAATTGCGATACATCTCTTTCGATAGCATTCAGTGCACACTCGTATCGCTGGCACAGAAAGGCTCAGAAGTTGCCAGCCGGCACTACTCGGATTACCCCATACCTGTTACCGGAACTCAAAGCGTTCGGCACCACCCTCAATGGTGGGGCATCCAGTCTGTGAAGATAACGGTTGGAGAAATACAAGGGAAGGGCTGCAGCTAAAAGTGGCGCTTGCCTTGCTCACTTCGTTGCCACCTATCGTGTGGATGAACTAGTGACCAAGCGAGGACCTGTTCGCCTATTATCGCCGACCGGCGAGTCATTATCCTGGGAGTGGACGACAAACTTGAAGGAAAGCACTCTGTAGCAAGTTACCGGTCACTATTAACCCGGAAATTTATAGAGTTGCCGACTTGATGATCTTGTGAAATGACCAAGTCTCCGTTGTTGTTCAAGAAACGCCAGGGGTGGAAACTGGACGGTGGGAGGAAAAAGGCGCAAGATGTTTGTAACTATGAAGCTGATGTCACCGCACCCTGGGTGATGGCCGGGCGGGAACCCTGCAAGGGCAATTGCAGTCTACTGTCACAGGTCTCTTCCCCTGCACTGTAGGAAAGCTTTCATGCGAAGTTGGCTCCTTTTACTCCTGGTATCGCAATCGCTGCTGATGGTTGACGCGGTGCGCGCGGAGACGGGCCTGCTCGACTCGCGGGACACAATCGCTTACACAGGCTCTCAGCAGACCGAAGAGCGGTCCACCCCCCGCAATGAGGGTGTTGAGGACAGCCCTCCGGCCACTGTTTTCAGCTTCCAGCGCCCCTGCAAATTCTGTCCATATACTCTCCCTTATAACCGCCCCACCCTGCCCGCCACTCGGGGCAGCAAGGCCATCAGGGCTCCTCCCCTGGCGTAACCCCATCTAAACACACAGCAGCCGCGCGGTGGCGTTCCCCACCGTTGGCAACCATTGTGCGCGCTGTCGGAGCGACGCTTAGGTCGCAGAATCGAATGATGTGAGTTAACGCCATGAAAAACCTGGATTTTTTACAACTTGAAGACCTTGATCAATTGGTTTACCCGGAGAATTTCAGCGAACTGTCCCTGGATTCCCCCGCACTCAGCTTTGTCACGGATTTCAAAGATCACCATCCGCCATTGTTGACCCCGTCCGTGGCCGCCGCCGATGCCGCAAAAGTGATGCAGGCGGGGCACCTGAACACGGTGCTGGTGGTTGATAATGAGGGCCGTTTTAGCGGCTTGCTGACTGCGGAGGACATCAGTTCCCAGCGTGTCATGCAATTTGTGGCGGCGGGCATGAAGCGGGATGAGCTGACGGTTGCTGACCTGATGCGTCCCCGCAGTCAACTGAAAATGCTCAGCTACGAACAGGTGTCTAAAAGCAGGATCCGCGAAGTACTGGGGGCTATGCGCCGGGATGGGCAAAAGGACTGCCTGGTGGTGGATACAGAGATGCACCATGTGCGCGGACTGATCAGCGCCGCCGAGACTGGCCAGCGTCTGCACGCGGAGATCAATATCGACGAGGCGCCCACAGTGGCGGGTATTTTGCGCGAATTGGCACCGGTTCACTGATAGCCTTTTCTGCTGCCGGGGCTGAGGGTTTCAATATTGAAGGCCCCACAGGTGCCCTGCTCCTGTAACCAGGAGCTGGGTACTTGTGGCCTCTTCTGACTAAACGTGCAGTTGGCCGTTATTGATAGGGGGAGTCATACCGACCTGAGGCTGCAAAGGCTCCGTCAAACGCGCCCTGCCAATGGGATTCCAACGGCAGGGAGTGAAAGACAGCTGAACCACTGCTGCCGCTCAGATGGGCGCGGGTACCGCCGCGCGTACCAGAAAGCCGACCAGGTAAGCCAACCCAGCCGCCGCGCCGCCCAGTAAAAGCGTCTTGAGGCCGGCGGTAACAACATTGGTTGCGTATACCAGGCTCTTGCACATACCGGTCAGGAAGAACATGGCGGCGGCCAGTACGCAGCTGCTGAGAAACTGTTCCCGGGGTGTTGCTGTGGACAGGAAATAGGGGAGCAACGGCATAGCGCCGACGGTGACAAATGCGAAAAAAGTCACCAGGGCGGAGCCCAGCGGGCTGCTGCGGGAGCGCCCTATTCCGTACTCTTCGCTCAACATGGTATCGATCCACAGGCGCCGGTCAGCGGTGATGGTGGCGACTATTTTTTCCAGGGTTTGACCGTGAAACCCCTTGGCGGCAAAGATCTGTCGGATTTCCTCGCGCTCCCCTTCCGGTACCAGTTGGATATGCTGTTCCTCCGTGCGTCGCGCAGCTTCCGCATGGGCGAGTTCGGCGTCCACCGCTTCGTAATTGCTTACCGCCATACTAAAGCCATCGGCCAGCAGGTTGGCCAGGCCTAGAACCACCACTACGGTCGCGGAGAAACCGGCACCGAAAGCACCGGCGACAATCGCAAAGGTGGTCACGCAACCGTCGATGGCACCCAGTACTAAGTCGGAGATTTTTGGCGAGGGCGGAGGCTGCCGCAGCCGAGCGGCGATATTTTCAGGTCTGTGAGCGCGTTGAAGGGCCTCTGGGCCCAGTTTTTTCATGGCACTGTTCCACTGGGGTATTGAGTATCCCCTAAGCCTAGCCAATTACTTGGAGGCCCTCGCTTTCCTGTATCACATTAACCCGCGAATCTATTCAGTTGCCGGGTTAACAAACAGTGGCTTGCCCCGCCCGCCCTGGTGGTCGGGCCCGCTGGAAGTATCCTCACTGGGTTGTGCTAGCGCACGATAAAGCTCACCTGGTCGACACCCGTATTGCCGGTTTTCGGGTCATAGGCGTAGACCAGCAATTGATAGACACCGGCGCCATCGGTTTGCAGCGACGCGGTAAAAGTGTTGTCACCGTCCATTTTCATTGGAATTGTGCCGAAAGGGGTTCCATCTTTTTGCACCATCGCCGCGACTTCCAGGGTTTCGCCATTCCACAGTCCCCCGGACGTGATGGGACATCCGCACATCATTACCACATTGGCGCGAATCTCGAACGGAGCCTCGTCCGGGCTGGTGTACCTGTGGGTCTGCGGGCTCAGCAGATCCACGATCAGGCCCGGCACTTCCACAGTGATGCCATCTCCGTCGATCGGTTTGCCCGGGATCAGCCAGGTTTGGGTCTGGGACAGCACCCGGGCCTGCTTCTTGATATAGGGTGCGGCCACCTCGATGGTTATAAACACTGGCTCACTGATGTCCAGTGTCGCAGTGAAGGACGCCGCGCCCTCGGCAAAGGATTCGAAGCGGCGGTGGGGTTGTCGCATGATTTTGTCGGTACTGCCGGTGCTGCCCCGGGTCAGGCCTTCGGCGAGCAGCTCGCCAGTGTCCGCCGCGCGGATACGCACCATGGCCCCCCCAATGGAAGTGCCGATAAATTTGGCATCCCTGGCTTTGGCCCGCACCACGATATCCGTGGGCTCCGCGCTGGCAACGCCAGCGACGGCCATTAGCAAACCCAGCAGCAGAAACTGCAGTTTTTTCACAGTTAGCCTCCCTTTGACGGCTGTGGTTTTAATTATTCGACCGGTTCCAGGCGATAGAGACCGCCGTCGGTGCGGTCGGTAAGTAGGTAAATATAACCATCATGGCCCTGGCGCACATCCCGTATACGCCCCAATTGTCCCTGCAGTAGGACTTCGGAGTCTTTTATCTGTTTGCCATCGAGCGCGACCCGCAGCAGCTTTTCACTGCCGAGGCCGCCCGCCAGCAAATCGCCGCTCCAACTGGAAAACTGTTCACTCTCCACCTGGTCCAGACCCGAGGGGGCGAAACGGCCGTCGTAAATGAGTTCCGCATCGCGCACACCTGCCATAGACGGTACGCCAATGGGTTCCTTTGTGCTGTAGTCCTTGCTGCGGGTGACCTTGGGCCAGCCGTAATTGACACCGGCCTGAATCAGGTTCAGCTCGTCTCCGGTCAGGGCCCCGTGCTCACTGGCCCAGATATGCCCGTCGGCGGTTACGGTCAGCCCCTGAATGTTGCGGTTGCCAAAACTGTAGAGTTCATCCGCCCCGGGCACATCGCCGGCAAAAGGGTTGTCATCGGGCACGGCACCGGTTTCGGTCATTCGCAGCACACTGCCGGCGTGGTCGTTGATATCCTGGGCCCGCGGCGGTTCCACGCCGCGATCGCCGATGGTCATCAGCAGGGTGCCGTCCGCAAGCCACGCCAGGCGCGAACCGTAGTGGCGCCCGGGGGTGGAGAAACGATTCTGTACGAAGACCTCCTCAAAATCCGTCAGGGTGCCATCCCCCAGGCGCGCCCGGGCCACGGCGCTGGCGGTTCCGCCTTTTCCGGGCTTGGAGAAGGTCATGTATATCCAGTCGTGCTCACCGTCCCCATATTGCGGGTGCAGCACCACGTCCAGCAGTCCGCCCTGGCCCAGTGCGGATACTTCGGGCACACCCTGGAGATACTGCACTTTGTCGCCTTCCACCAGCGCCAGTTTGCCCCGCCGCTCGCTCACCAGAAAGCGGCCATCGGGCAATTGCGCCACTGCCCAGGGGTGGTGCAGGTCGCCGGCCAGGCGCACAACCCGGAACGCCTGCCGGTCACTGTCGATGCGGTCCAGGATCACATCGGCCGCGGTTGCGGTGCCGCAGGCGAGCATAAGGGTGGCCGCAAAGCCGAATCGCGATAAGGCCAGAGTTTGCTTCATGACAGTGGACTCCATTGTTGATTAATAAGCGGATGCTAACGGCGCACACAATAAAAGACAAAAGGGGGCACAAAAAAAGCCGGAGTGATAAACCCCGGCTTTTTATGCTTGCAGGTATGGGAGGGGTTAGGACTGCTGTACGCTTTCCACCCAGTGGTTTACCCGCTCTTCCAACATCGGCAGCGGCAATGCCCCGCCACCCAGGACGGCGTCGTGGAAACCGCGAATGTCGAACTTGTCGCCGAGGGTTTTCTTGGCCTTGTCGCGCAGTTCGAGAATTTCGAGCATTCCGATCTTGTAGGAGGTGGCCTGGCCGGGCAGAGTCAGGTAACGGCGCACCTCGGACCGCACTGCGCTCTCGGGGACCGCGGCATTGTCGAGGAAGTACTGCACCGCCTGTTCCTGGGACCAGCCTTTTGCGTGCAGACCGGTATCCACCACCAGGCGGATGGCCCGCCACATCTCCGCCGTCAGGCGACCAAAGTCCTTGTAGGGGTCCTGGAATTGACCCATCTCCTTGGCGAGTTTTTCAGAGTAGAGTGCCCAGCCCTCGATGTAGGGTGTGAAGAAGGCCTGGGTGCGGAACTGGGGAATGTCCTCCAGTTCCTGGGCGATGGAGATCTGCATATGGTGACCGGGCAGGCCCTCGTGATAGGCAGTGGTCTCCATATCGTTTTTCGAGTAGGCGCTCATATCCGACATGTGCACATAGTAGACACCGGGACGCGAACCGTCCGGAGTGCCGGGCTGGTAGTGCTGGGCTCCACCGTCCACTTCGCGGAATGGCTCCACCCGCTTAACCTCCAGCTTGGCTTTTGGCAGTATGCCGAAGTAATCCGGCAGCTTGTGCTCTATCTGGCCGAGGAAGGCACGGGTGTCGTTCAGGTAGCCGTTGCGGCCCTCGTCCGTGTTGGGGTAATAGAACTGGTCGTCGTCGCGCACAAAGGTGAAAAATTCCTGCAGGCTGCCCTCGAAGCCCACCTGCTCCTTGATGGCCTCCATCTCCTTGCGGATGCGGGCGACTTCGTCGAGACCAATCTGGTGGACCTGGTCGGCAGTCAGGTCGAGGGTGGTGTAATTGGCCAGGCGGTTGTTGTAGAAGGCTTTGCCGTTGGGCAGGCTGGATACGCCTTGGGGTTCCTCGCTGGCATTGTCGCGGTCCTCCTGTACCCAGCTGATATACGCATCGTAAGCCGGCTTGAACCGCTCCATCAGGCTCTTGCGCACCTGGACTTCCAGGTCTTGCGCGGTCTTCTCATCTATCTTGCCGTCTTTTTTCAGCGCTTCGATCTTGCCTTTGGCGTCGGCATACAGCGGCGAATCGCCTTCGCCCTGAAACGGTGCTCCGGTAATGACTTTCTGTGCCCGCTCCATGGCCAGATCGTAGGCGAAGCGCGGCGGACGGATGCCGTCAGCGGCGGCCAGCTTGGCACGCTCCAGCAACTGCTCCATGGCCCGCGAGATACCGTCGAGACGGGACACGTAAGCCCGCATATCCTGTTCGGAATCGACCTTGTGAATATTGATCAGGAAGGTGGGGAGGTCCGCTTCCGGGCCACCCAGCTCACCGGCGAAATAGGAATAGCGTTTAAAAGGTTCCGCGGCTTTGGCCTGCTTGTACTGAAAAATCCACAGATCGTAGGATTCCTTGCCGATGTCCGACAGCTCGTTATAGTCGAAGTCCCGCTTCAGGTCCTCGACGGTCTTGCCATACCAGGCCAGCCGGCGGGCCTCCGCGGCCTCACTCATATCGTCGATCTGGTCGTACTTCTCCTTGCGGCCCAGATAGCTGAGTTGTATGGGGCTGAACTGCAACTGCTCCTCGTAACGCTCGTCCAGCCATTTGGTCAAGCGTTTGCTCTCTGCGGCGGGATCCATCGCAGCGGTAGTCTCGGCGACGAGGGTGCTCTCAGCCGGTACAGCGTTGCTGTTTTGGGCAACCTCATCACCCTGGCATCCACTGAGGATGGCGAGTGCGAGCAGACTGGGGATCAAGGGGCTATGCAGTTCTTTAAGCATGGGTGTATCTCGGTCAAATTGTGCACACGGAAAAACGTGGCTACTCTGACATGAAACAGGGTTGACGTCGACCCAAAGCCGGGGCTGTGCAAGGCACTTGCGTCGAGGCGAAGGAATCCCGGGACCAGCGATTGCCCCCTGTGTTGCGCAGTTCCTGCAGCGACTCAGAGAAGGTTTTTTGCCCTCGCTTCCTCTTTGCAGCGACGGTGACCGGGACAGGTGACCAGGTGATCGTTCACCATACCGGTGGCCTGCATATGGGCGTACATAATGGTGGAGCCGACAAAACTGAAGCCGGCTTTCTTGAGAGCGCGACTCATGGCATCGGATTCCGGGGTGGACGCGGGTACCTCCGCAAGGCTGCGAAACCGGTTCACCTTGACGCGCCCGTCGCCAAACTGCCACAGGAAGTCCGCCAGGCTGGTACCCGCATCGCGCAGGGCCAGGTAGGCTCTGGCATTCCCAACCGCCGACTCCACTTTGCGACGATTGCGGATGATACGCTGGTTCTGCAGCAATCGCTCTATTTTACGCGGCGTATAGCGGGCGATTTTCTCCGCGTCAAAATGGTCGAACAACTTGCGGTAACCCTCCCGCTTGTTGAGCACCGCTATCCAGGATAAACCGGCCTGGGCCCCTTCAAGCAGCAAAAATTCAAACAGGGTGGCATCGTCAGTTACCGGACGACCCCACTCTGCATCGTGGTATTGTTGGTACAAAGGCGTGGACAGACACCAGCCACAGCGTTTATCTGCCAAAGAGTCATCTCCCTTCAGTTGGGTCCGGTCACTGTCCGGCGGAAAAAAAATAGTGCTGGATCAGCTGCAAAACCAGCAGCAGCATTACCAGGACAAAAATGATGTTGCCCCGATTCAATGAGAGGTCTCCTTCACGGTTTGGTTTTCGTCAGACGGCAACAGGCCCCGTGTGAGCAGCCAGTCGCGGCTTTCGCGCAACATGGTTTCGAGAGGTACGTCGCCGCTATAGCCGAGCTCGCGGCGCGCTTTGTCGCAGCGGGCGATAAGACAGCGGTTGACCAGTGTGGCTTTCTCGGGGGTTATCGCCGGTTCGCGGCCGGTAAAGCGCGACACAAGATCGGATAGCCAGCCAAGCCCGTAAATTGCGGCGGCAGGTGTGGTGCGTTTTGGTTCCGGCTTGTTCAGCAAACGGGCGATGGTGGCAAAAAACTCCAGAAAGCTGGCGTCGATGCCGGCCAGAATATAATTGTCCCCACAGCGCCCCCGGGCAAAAGCATCGATATGCGCCTGTGCCACTTCCGCCACATGACAGAAAGAGCCACTGCCGGGCGGTACCCCGGGAAGCCGGTTTCCGGCCATCAGGAGAAAAGTCTGCGCCCAGCCGGTCACATCGTACTTGCCCACTATGGCACAGGGGTTCAGGAAAACCGCATCCAGCCCTTGCTCTATCTCTTTGCGAACGGCGATTTCGGCCCTTTTTTTTGTGTAGAGGTAGCCGTGGCGAGGATCATCAGCCAATTGTGGACTCTGCTCATCGATAGGGTTTTTCTGATAGCCATAGGCGGAGATGGAGCTGGTCACTATCATTCGCCCGGCGTTTTTCTGCCGCGCCACCCGCGCCAGAGTGGCCGAGCCCTCCACATTGTCGCGCCACTGTTGGGCCTGCCCGCCCCGCCACATGCTGGTATTGGCGGCCAGGTGAAATACCGCATCGATATTTTCCGTCACTGCCCGCTGCAGGGAATTGATGTCTGTCAAAGAGCCTTCCACCAGCTCCGCGCCAAAACTATGCGCCAGTCGGGTGTCGGATTCGGGGCGATGTAGGGCTGTGACCTGCCAGCCGCACTCAATCAGCCGTTCAATCAGGTTGGCACCGAGAAAGCCGGTACCGCCGGTGACAAAGGCGCGCATATAGATCCTGAGCGATTGTTTGGAAGATTTAGCTTCAAACTATAAAAATACCTGCCTAAATCAATGAATCAAGTTATTTTTAGCTCCATATTTCCCGAATAGCCTATTTTTATGGCTGGAGGGATGCAGCGAAATTTCGACAAAATGGCTCAATTTATGATCGTTTCCGCTAGCTGAAATCAAATACACTGATAAGAAAGTTAGCTATTTCAGCTTGTTAAACAGAACTAGCTGGATGTTAGGGAACCTCTGAAAAACTGCTCCAGTCTGGCATAATTTACCCCATTTCCAACATACACAGATTCAATCATGAGCCAACTGACCTTCGCCGAAGCCGAATACACTATCAAGAAACGCAAAACACGGCGCGAACTGTTCCTC